>NZ_JBFULV010000027.1:0-73392 GCF_054049715.1 Rhizobacter sp. P5_C2
CGGTGCGGCTCGAGGTGCCCGGCGCCGCGCCCGGCCAGGTGCTGAGCCTGCGCAGCTTCGCCGACAGCCGTGCGATCGTCGCGCGGGCGGCGTCCGCCCGCTCGGCGCTGGTCGTCGGCGCGAGCTTCATCGGCCTCGAGGTCGCGGCATCGCTGCGGGCTCGCGGCCTGGAGGTGCACGTGGTCGCGCCCGATGCGGTGCCGATGCAGCGCGTGCTGGGCCCGGAGCTCGGCGCCTTCGTGCGCGAGCTGCATGCCTCGCACGGCGTGGTCTTCCACCTCGGCACCAAGCTCGAACGCCTCGATGGCACGCAGGCCCGGCTGGCCGATGGCACGGTGATCATGGCCGACATGGTCGTCGCGGGCGTCGGCGTGCGGCCCGCGCTCGCGCTGGCCGAGCAGGCCGGGCTCGCGGTCGACCGCGGCGTCAGCGTCGACGCCTGGCTGCAGACCAGCGCGCCGGGCATCTTCGCGGCCGGCGACATCGCGCGCTGGCCTGATCCGCATTCGGGCGAGCGCATCCGCGTGGAGCACTGGGCGCTGGCCGAGCGCCAGGGCCAGGTCGCCGCGCTGAACATGCTCGGCCAGCGCCGCGCGTTCGACATCAGTCCGTTCTTCTGGAGCCAGCACTACGACGTGACGATCCAGTACGTGGGCCACGCCGAACGCTGGGATGCGATCGAGATCGACGGCTCGCTGGCGGCACGCGACTGCAGCGTGCGCTACCTGCTCGGCGGCCGGGTGCTCGCGGTCGTGACCCTCGGTCGCGACCTGGCGAGCCTGCGCGCCGAGCGCGAACTCGAAGCCGGCATGGCACCGGCGGGCTGACCGATGGCGGGGCGCTACTCGTGGTCGGCCGTCGTGCCGCCGGCGGCATGGCGCAGCCCGTCGAGCGCCGGCTGCACGACCGCGGCATCGGACTCTTCGGCGAATACCGCATAGGCCGGGTACAGGAACTCGGGCGCGCCCTTCACGCGGTGCAGCCGGCCGCTGTCGAGGTGCTTGCGCACGACCGCCAGCCGGAAGTAGCCGGAGCCGCCGGCCGCCAGCACGAACTCGCGGCCGAGCGGCCCGAGCCCGGCCGACACGGCCGCATGGCCGAGCTGCGGGAAGGCCAGGCTGTGCTGCTGCGCGAACTCCGGACCCCAGTCGACGTAGACGTAGTCGGCCGGGTCGAGTCGGCGCGCCCGCTTGTGCGTGGTGACCAGCACCAGCTTCTCCTCGATCAGCAGCTCGATGCGAAGGCCCGGGCGGCGCTGCGGCGCATAGACCACCGCGATGTCGAGCATGCCGGAGGCCACGCGGTCCATCAGCTCGCCGGCCACGCCCACCTCGGTGCGCAGCGCCAGGTGCGGTGCCGCGTTGCGCATCCACAGCAGCCAGTCGAGCAGCAGCGGATCCCACAGGCTCATCTCGCAGCCGACCGTCAGCACCGACTCATGGCCGGCCGGCACCGCCACCTGGTGGCGCGCACGCTCCCACACCTGCACCATCATTGACGCATGACGCACGAAGCGTTCGCCGGCCGGCGTGAGCGACGCGCCGGCCTTGCTGCGCACGAACAGGGTCGCACCGACCGCTTCCTCGAGCGCCTTCACGCGGGCGCTGACCGCCGTCTGCGTGACGTGCAGCCGTTCGGCCGCGCGCACGAAGCTGCCGGTGTCGACGATGTCGAGGAAGGTGCGGGCCAGGGTCACGTCCACGGGGCCTCCGGAGCCGATTTGAATGCAAGATTATTGCTTTTATCGGCCAATAAAGATCGCTTTACCAGGCCTCAAGCAAGGGCGACCATCACCGGCACCGAACCAGAAGGAGTCCACGATGAACATGCGCCCTCAGAACACCAGCCCGCGGCCCGCCGCAGCGGAACGCCCGCAGGCCGGGCCCTCGCAGCGCGGTGATGCGCCGCGCCGCAACGCCGAGCCGCAGCGCTTGCCCGCCGCCGCGCAGAGCCGCAGCGATGCGCGCCACGCGACCCGCGTGGCGGCCGACAGCGAGGTCCTGATCGTCGGCGTCTGACGCCGTCGCCCTCGCTTCGTCAGATCGGGGCGGCCTCGGGCAGCTTCGCGATCACCTTGATCTCGAACTGGAACCCGTAAAGCCAGGTCACGCCGACGCCGGTGAGCGTCGGGTGCGGGGCGTCGCCCCAGTACTCCGGCAGGATCTTCCAGACCGTGTCGAAGGTCGATTCGGGATCGACCAGAAAGACCGTCACGTCGACCACGTCGTCGAACCTGCAACCCGCCGCCGCCAGGACGGCGTTCAGGTTGTCGAACGCGAGCCGCACCTGCGCCTGCAGGTCGGGCTCGGGCGAGCCGTCCGGCCGGCTGCCGACCTGCCCCGAGACGAACAGGAAGCCGTTCGACCGGATCGCCGGGGAATAGCGATTCCTGTCATAGAGCGCCTGGCGCCCGGCCGGGAAAACCACATCACGTTGGCCCATCGATGTCGTCCTTGAAGGGGTCGAAGCCGACCCGTTGTTTGCGATGAAGGGACTCTAGGGATCCGCGCCGACCGGATCAACGGGCCCCGTCAACAATCACCGTTTGCGAAAACCGAACAATCAAGCGAACGAGGGCAGCGATGGACCGTTTCGATGCGATGCAGGCATTCGCCCGCGTGGTGGAAACCGGCAGCTTCACGAAGGCGGCCGACACACTCCAGCTGAGCAAGACCAGCGTGACGCAACTGGTGCAGCAGCTGGAGGCGCGATTGCGCGTGAAGCTGCTGAACCGCACGACGCGCCGGGTCAACGTGACGGCCGACGGCGAGGCGTACTACGAGCACGTGCTGCGGCTGCTGGCCGACATGGACGATGCCGAGGCGAGCCTGCCCGGCGCGTCGTCGTCGCCGCGCGGCCGGCTGCGGGTCGACGTGCCGAGCCCGCTGGCGGTGACGATCCTGGTGCCGGCCTTGCCGGCCTTCCATGCGCGCTACCCCGACATCCAGCTCGACCTGGGCGTGAGCGACCGCATGGTGGACCTGATCGGCGAGAAGGTGGATTGCGTCGTGCGCGGCGGCGAACTCACCGACCTGTCGCTGATGGCGCGCCGCGTCGGCGATCTCCAGGCCCGGGTCTGTGCGGCGCCAAGCTACCTGCAGCGCGCGGGGATACCGGCGCATCCGCGGGAGCTGGCAGACACGCACCACCGCATCGTCGGCTTCAAGGGCTCGCGCACCGGCAAGGTCGTGCCCTACGCGATGCAGCGCGATGGCGAGCGCATCGAGGTGCTGGGGCGCTACGTGGTGGCGCTGGACGACGGCAACGCCTACCTCGCGGCCGGCCTGGCGGGCCTGGGGGCGCTCTGGTTGCCGGACTACATGTCGCAGGCGCATCGCGCGCGCGGCGAGCTGGTGCCGCTGTTTCCCGACTGGCGCTTCGATCCGATGCCGCTCTACGTGGCGTTTCCGCCGAACCGGTACGTCAGCGCGAAGCTGCGGGTGTTCATCGAGTGGGTGGCCGAGTTGATGGCGCAGCATGCGCCGGTGGACGGGCCGGTTTCTCAAAGATACCAATTCCAACCGCTTGCACAGCGCGATTCACGACAATCCGGACGCCTCCAATCCATTGGCCACAGCCCACTCCATGAACAGAAATGAAGAGAGATTCCGCAAGCTGCTGGCCTTGACGGCTTTGTGCGCCAGCACCGCGCTGGTGGCGGGCTGCGGCGGCAGCTCGGACAGTGACGGCAACTCGAACGCCCCGCAGCAAGCTGCACCTTCGCCGGCTCCGGCTCCGGCTCCGGCTCCGGCTCCGGCTCCGGCTCCGGCTCCGGCTCCGGCTCCGGCTCCGGCTCCGATGGTGTCCGCGCAATTCACCGCGAGCAACGCCGAGATCCCCAACCCCGAGCGCGGCTTCTACCGCTGGGCCTGGTCGGACCTGAACCAGTTCAGCAAGGACGACGGTGCCGATGCGTACGCGAACGGCTTCCGTGTCCTCTACGCGATGGTCCGGCTCGATGCCTACAAGAGCACCGCCCTGCCCAGCAGCCTGCTCGACGGCTTGCGCACCGGCTTCGCCAACGCGCGGCAGTCGGGCGTGAAGATCATCCCCCGCTTCGTCTACAACTACCCGGACGGCGAAACCGAGTACCGCAACGCCACGGACGCATCGCTCAGCCAGGTGCTCGCCCACATCGCCCAGCTCAAGCCGGTGCTGCAGGAGAACACCGATGTCATCGCCTACCTGCAAGCGGGCTTCATCGGGGCCTGGGGCGAGTGGCACACCTCGTCGAACGGCCTGACCAGCGCCGGCAACCGCACGAGCATCCGCGATGCCTTGCTCGGCGCCCTGCCCCAGGAGCAGTTCGTCCAGTTCCGCTACCCGCCCTACGTGATGGAGTGGTTCGCCACGCCACCGACGGAGTCGAGCGCCTTCAACGGATCGGCCGCGTCACGCTCGGGCGTGCACAACGACTGCTTCCTGGCCAGCGCGACCGACGTCGGCACCTACAGCGACAACGCCGCCACGAGGCAGCAGCAGCGCAACTACACCATGGCCCTCGCGAAGGTCACGCCCTTCGGCGGCGAAACCTGCAACCCGGCGGACGACGCGGGCGCGCAGCCTCGGACAAGCTGCGCGGACATCCTTGCAGAAGGCAAGCAGTTCTCGCTGACCTACCTGAACAACGACTACTACACCGAGGCGTTCCACACCCGCTGGAAACAGGACGGGTGCTATGACGAGGTCAAGCGCCTGATGGGCTACCGGCTGGAGTTCGTCTCGGCCGAACATGCCGCGAGTGCCACGGCCGGTACCGCGTTGTCCGCGCGATTCACCGTGCGCAATGTCGGTTGGGCCCGGCCCTTCAAGGCGCGCCCGGTCGGCCTGCTGCTGAAGCATCGAACCAGCGGCACGGTGGTGAAGCTGGCGACCTCCGTCGATCCCCGGAGCTGGACCGCGGGCAACACCTTCACGCACGAGGTGTCGGTGACCGTTCCCGCAGGCACGCAGGCGGGAGAGCACGACGTCTACATCGCGCTGCCCGATGGCGCAGGGCAGCTCGGCAGCGATGCACGCTTCGCCGTGCGACCGGCCAATGCAGACAATGCCGGTAGCCGGCAGGGATGGGACGCGTCGCTGGGGGCCTTCCGCTTCGGCACCACGCTCACGGTCAAGTAGCCAGTCTGGCCCTGCCCAACGGAGCTCGCGCCACGTCGCCGTGCGCCAGCTTGAAGACCGCCATGGTCTGCACCAGTTGCAGCGCCTGCACCTTCAGGCTCTCGGCCGCAGCAGCGCTTTCCTCGACCAGGGCTGCGTTCTGCTGCGTGACCCGATCCATCTGGTTGACGGCATCTCCAACCTGCGAGACCCCGGCGCTCTGCTCGGTGCTGGCCGAGCTGATTTCCCCCATGATGTCGGTCACGCGCCGGATCGAGTCGACCACTTCGGTCATCGTGACGCCGGCTTGATCGACCAGTGCCGTGCCCTGTTCGACACGTTCCACGCTGGCGCCGATCAAGCTCTTGATTTCCTTGGCCGCTTCAGCCGATCGGCCCGCCAGACTGCGCACCTCGGTCGCGACCACCGCAAAGCCGCGGCCCTGTTCGCCGGCGCGCGCTGCTTCGACGGCAGCGTTCAGCGCGAGGATGTTGGTCTGGAAGGCGATACCGTCGATGACCCCGATGATGTCGACGATCTTCTTCGAACTGTCGTTGATGGCCTTCATGGTGCTCACGACCTGGCCGACCACGTCGCCGCCCTTGATGGCCACGGTGCTGGCGTTCATCGCGAGCTGATTGGCCTGCCTGGAGTTGTCGGCGTTTTGCTTGACCGTGGAACTGAGTTGCTCCATCGAGGCCGCGGTCTCTTCGAGCGCCGAGGCCTGCTCTTCGGTGCGCTGGCTCAAGTCCATGTTGCCTTGAGCGATCTGCGCCGAGGCGGTGGCAACCGACTCCGAGTTCTGCCGCACGCTCGATACCACCGTCGAGAGCCTGGCCTGCATCTCCTTGAGTTGGGCCATCATGCTCGTGGTGTCGCCTCGCTTGAGGTCGATCGTCACGCTGAGGTCGCCGGCGGCGACGCTTCGCGCCAGATCCGCAGCCTCGCCCGGCTCGCCTCCGAGTTGGCGTCCGAGGGAACGCACCAGCACGAAACCGAAGATCCCGGCAAACAGCAAGCCCGCCAGGATGGCCGTGATCGAGGTGGCACGAATCGTCGCATAGCGTGCGTCGGCTTCCTCGTATTCCTTGCGCGCCTCGTCGATCTGGATCTTGACGAGCGCATCGATGCCTTGTGCGAGCGGGATGAACAACGGCCGAATCTTCTCCGTCACCAAATGCCTGGCCTGCGTCAAGTCGTTGGCACGAAGCGCAGCCACGGCCGGCATCAATCCTTCCTGGACAAACTGCTTGCGGGACTCGACGAACGCCTTCGAAATCTTCTCTTCCTCCGGCGTCAGGTTTGACGCCGCATAGTCATCCCAGACCTTGCTGGCCTTGGCGATGTTGGCTTCGATCTGGCCGGTCGTCTCGGCGATTTTCTCGGGCGTCGGGGTGACCAGCGCGATATTGAGGTCCATGCGGTTGATCAACTGCAAGGCCCTGATCTCGCCCAGTTGAGACGAGGGCACGGTGCGATCCGCGTAGACGGCCTTCAATGCGTCGTTGGACCGGCCGATGCCCAACAGGCCGAGGCCGCCGATCGCCACGAGCAGCGCCGAGAGGACGCCGATCAGCATCATCAACCGAGTGGAAACTTTGAGCTTGTTCATGGCGATGGCCGAGCTTCGGCACGGACCGCCCAGGGGAAAATTCCCGCGGGGCGCAATGACGTAAGAGGGTTGTCGGTCTTCGCCGGGGCGCCTTGAGCCGTCGAGCGGTTGAATGTCTCAACCTGGGTGCATGCGTTGGCTCGGGGCGCTGATCCGGGTCGCGCGCCCCGAGTTTGCCGGGTGCCGGAACTGTCGGCGGTTCGGGCCTGCTCCCCTCCCTCACTATCGGTCCGGATAGAACGGCCGCCCGTATTCCGGCGTCTCGTGCGACGGATACGATCCCATGCGACCGTGCGAGGAGTCCGACGGCACGATGCGCGTGTTGCGGTACTGGCGCGGAGCGATGACGGCCTCGGTCGCGTAGCGGCCGTCGGCCATGTCGCCGTGGGTGTCGTGGGCCGACGGGCGGCGGTCGTAATTGGGGTCGCCCTGCGAGGCCTGCTGGCCCCAGGCGATATCGCGTCCCGGGGTGTTGTATTGCGGATGCTGCATGTAGACGGTGCCGACGGCAGGCATGCCGCGCTCGCCGGGGTAGCGCGGCGTCTCATAGCGCGGCGGCTGCGGATCGCCCGATTGGGTGGCGCTGTCTGCCCAGTCTCGGGCGTACCCGGGCTCGCGCGACATGTAGAAGCCCTCGCCGCGTTCGAGCCCGCTGTTGGCGCCGCCATGGCCGCGGCGCGGGCCATGCTGGACGAGCGAGTTCATCCCCTCCTGGTTGGTGCCGTGGTAGCCCATGGGCCGGAAGCCGCGTTGCTCCAGGTCTCTGGTGCGCCGCTCGATTTCGGCCCGCGACGGCGCGCCGCCGATGAGGGCGCTGCCCGAGTAGTGCGAGTGGTTGGAATCGTCACTGTCGCCCGAATCGCGCCTGAGCCTCAGGCCGGAGCTTTCATAGGCGGTGCGCGTGCGACGCGGGGACGAACTCGAGTTGCGCAGCCGGTTGCCCTGGCTGTCGCGTGCGCCGCCCTTCGCCCCGTAGTTCTCGGGCGGCACGGCGACCTTCTCGTCGCCGTGGCCCGAGCTGCGCAGGCGCGCCACGGCCTCGTGCGTCTGGTGGTTCGTGACCATGAAGACACCGGAGGACTCGACGCCCGTGACGAGGGCGCGCTCGCCCGTTTTCGGATGGATGAAATGAGCTGTCACATACGGCTCGCCATTGGGCTGCGACGGCTTCTGGCCGCTGCCGGGCTGGTAGGTCACGGCGCTCGAGAGCTCGAAGCCGCTGTTGGTGGGGCCGCGGTTGGCGCTCGATGTGCTGGACGCCCTCGAGGTGCGCGTCGACAACGTTCCAAGCGAGCCATCCACCGATCGCGAGCGCGCGCCGGCGGGGGCGTTCGAAGTGGGAGTGCTGTCCGGCCGCTGCGTTTCGGATCTTGCGGAGGCAGGGCGAGCTCCGTTGGTCTGGTTGAGTTTCATCATGGCAATGGCTTCCTGTGTGGGGACGAGGGGCGAAGACGGCGGGTTGCAGCCCGTTTCGACGCTTCTGCAGTGTTGAAGCGGGCCAACCCGGCCAGCGACGGAAATGCGAAGCGGAAGATCGCCCCGCGGAAGTTCGCGGCCACGAATCTGCGTCGAACCGTAACGAGGATCGGTATCTGACCGAAGGGTCGCTTTACGCGCGCTCGTGCCGGGGTCACGATGGCAGCCTGCTGCATCGAAGGAGCCCGATGAAGACCGACACCTCCACCGACAAGCCCGCCGACACGAGGGCCACCGCCCTCCTCCCGCAGGACATCAGCACCGAGGTGCTGCTCGAGAAATACGCCAAGGGCGACGAGCGCACGCCCGACGACGTGCGCCGCCGCGTGGCACGCGCGCTGGCCCAGGTCGAGCCCGCCGAATCGCGTGCCGGATCGCGCGAACAGTGGGAATCGCGCTTCCTCGAGGCGCTGCAGGCCGGCTTCATCCCGGCCGGCCGCATCAACTCGGCCGCCGGCACCGAGCTCACCGCGACGCTGATCAACTGCTTCGTGCAGCCGGTGGGCGACGCGATCGCGCAGGAGGAGGACGGCCACCCCGGCATCTACACCGCGCTGACCGAGGCCGCCGAGACGATGCGCCGCGGCGGTGGCGTCGGCTACGACTTCTCGCGCATCCGCCCGCGCGGCGCCTGGGTCGCGAGCACGCAGGCGAGCGCATCGGGCCCGGTGTCGTACATGCGGGTGTTCGACCGCTCCTGCGAAACGGTGGAATCGGCCGGCGCGCGGCGCGGCGCGCAGATGGGCGTGCTGCGCTGCGACCACCCGGACATCGAGGAGTTCATCCACGCGAAGGACAAGGGCGACCTCAGCAACTTCAACATCTCGGTCGGCCTGACCGATGCCTTCATGGAAGCGGTGCAGCGCGACGCCCCGGTCGACCTGGTGCACCGCGCCGCGGCCGGCCCGCAGCAGGTGGCCGCCGGCGCGCACCAGCGCAGCGACGGGCTGTGGGTGTATCGCCACCTGCCGGCCCGTGCGCTGTGGGAGCAGATCATGCGTTCCACCTACGACCATGCCGAGCCGGGCGTGCTGTTCCTCGACCGCATCAACCTCGACAACAACCTGTCGTACTGCGAAACCATCACCGCCACCAACCCGTGCGGCGAGCAGCCGTTGCCGGCCTACGGCTGCTGCTGCCTCGGCTCGATCGACCTGACACGCTTCGTGCGCGCGCCGTTCGACGCCGGCGCACGCTTCGACGACGCCGGCTTCGCGCGCCTCGTGGCGCTCGCGGTGCGCATGCTCGACAACGTGCTCGACATCAGCTTCTGGCCGCTCGAGCAACAGGCCCGCGAGGCGCGCAACAAGCGCCGCATCGGCCTGGGCTTCACCGGCCTCGGCGACGCGCTGGTGATGCTGAACCTGCGCTACGACAGCGCCGCCGCGCGCGACGAGGCGCGCCGCATCGCCACGCTGCTGCGCGACACCGCGTATGCCGCGTCCTGCGATCTCGCGGCCGAGCGCGGTGCGTTTCCGCTGTTCAATGCCGACATGTTCCTGAGCCGCGGCACCTTCGCGTCGCGCCTGCCCGGGCCGCTGAAGGAGCGCATCCGCCAGCAGGGGCTGCGCAATTCGCACCTGCTGTCGATCGCGCCCACCGGCACCATCAGCCTGGCCTTCGCCGACAACGCGAGCAACGGCATCGAGCCGGCGTTCTCGTGGAGCTACCAGCGCAAGAAGCGCATGGCCGACGGCAGCATGAAGCAGTACCCGGTGGAAGACCATGCCTGGCGACTGTTCCGCCACCTGCGCGGCCCGCAGGCGCCGCTGACCGACGCCTTCGTCACCGCGCTGGAGATGAGCGCGCAGGCGCACGAGGAGATGGTGGCGGCGGTCTCGCCCTTCGTCGACACCGCGATCTCGAAGACGGTGAACGTGCCGGCCGACTACCCGTATGCGGATTTCCAGGACCTGTACCTGCGCGCGTGGACCTCGGGCCTGAAGGGCCTGGCGACCTACCGGCCGAACGCGGTGCTCGGCTCGGTGCTGAGCGTGGAGCCGGCGGCTCTGCCACTGCAATTGGCGCCGGCGGGGCATGCCAACCAGCGGCTGGCGATCGAGCGCCCGCCGCAGCCGGTGCTGGCGTCGCTGCGCTGGCCCGGCCGGCCCGAGCTGGCGGCCGGCAATGCCGCGTGGACCTACATGATCCGGCACCCGCACGGCGAGTTCGCGCTCTTCATCGGCGAGCTGCCGCAGGACGGCCGCAGCGCGCCGTTCGAGGTGTGGGTGAACGGCGCCGAGCAGCCGCGCGGGCTGGGGGCGCTCGCGAAGACGCTGTCGATGGACCTGCGCGCGAAGGACCCCGCGTGGGTCCGGCTGAAGCTCGACGCGCTGGCCACCGTGCAGGAGGAGCGCGCCTTCGACATGCCCTTCCCGCCCGACGGCACGCCGCGGCGTTTTCCCGGCGTGGTGGCGGCCACCGCGGCGGTGATCCGCTGGCGCTGCGAGCAGCTTGGGCTGTGGTCGGGGGCTGATGGAACGGCCGCCTCCACGCCGGTGATCGACGCGATGTTCAGCCGCCAGGAGCCGCTGACCGGCCCGAACGGCACGCTCGCGTGGTCGGTCGACATCCACAACCCGGCCAGCGACGAGGCCTTCACGCTGTCGTTGAAAGAGGTGCAGCTGCCGGAAGGCCTGGGCGGCCAGGGCGGCATCGTCACGCTGCCGTGCGCGATCGGGCTGTCGGGCAACTACCCGCGAGCGATGGACGGACTCGCGCGCATCCTGTCGCTGGACATGCGCGTGCTCGACCCGGCGTGGATCGGCATGAAGCTGCGCAAGCTGCTGAGCTATGCCGAGCCGCTCGGCCACTTCATGGCCTTCGTGCCGGGGCTCGCGCCCGGCCAGCAGCGCCAGCAGACCTGGCCGTCGACGGTGGCCTACCTGGCGCGGCTGGTGATCCACCGCTACACGATGCTCGGCGTGCTGAACGAAGAGGGCTACCCGCTGCGCGACATGGGCATCCTGCAACCGCCGGGCCCGGACGAATCGGCCGCGGCCGCCCCGCTGGCCGGCGCGGCCTGCCCGGAGTGCGGCAACCACGCCGTCATCCACAAGGATGGGTGCGAGTTCTGCACCGCGTGCGGGCACATCGGCAGCTGCGGATGAAGGTTCCCGCCGGCCCGGCGTGCAGGTCAACGGTTGTTGAACCGAGCCGATTTGGTGAAAATTCCTTGTGTTGTTCACCAGAAATGCTATTTTCACCGAATGCTGAAAACGTCGAATCCAGTGAACGTCGAAAAACGAGCGGTGGAGGCACTGCGAGAAGCGCTTGGCGGCGCCCCCGAACTCGAGGTGCTCGACGTTCAAACCTCTGACGATCTGGCTGGCAACTCGATCGACCTCGTCTTCCGCATCGACTTCAATGGTCAGCAGCACGTCCTCGTCGGCGAAGTGAAGGCTAGCGGGCAGCCTCGGCATGTGCAAGGCGCGTTGCTGCAGCTGAAGCAATACGTTGACAAGCAGAAGGGGCCGGTCACGCCGATCTTCATCGCCCCGTACTTGTCCGAGGAGGCCCGATCCCTGTGCATCGACAACGAAGTCGGGTACCTCGACCTGGAGGGCAACGCTCGCATTGTGTTCCCCGGTTTCTTCATGTCACGCAGCGTGGCCGGGAAGCCGCCGGCCGAGCGGCGAGAGTTGCGCTCGCTGTTCAAGCCAAAATCCGCTTCAGTGCTGCGGACCATGTTGAGAAATCCGGCGAAGCATTGGCGTGTCGCTGACCTGGCCAATGCATCGCTCGTCAGTGTGGGACACGTCAGCAACGTGCGAAACAGCCTGCTGGAACGGGGCTGGGCCGAGGTGTCCGATGACGGTGTATTCCTCTCGAATCCCGACGGGCTGTTGGACGCCTGGCGCGAGGACTACGCGCCGCCAGCCGGTGAACGCAGAGTGTTCTACACCACGCTGCACGGAAGTGCACTCGAAGAAGCGCTTCGCCGAGGGGCGACTGCACCGGCGCAGGACGGATTCGCAATCCTCGCGTCATTCTCGGCGGCGAACTGGCTCGCGCCATACGCACGCACCGGCACCCATCACTTCTACGCTGATGAGGAAGGCCTCGATCGACTGCGCCAGATTCTGGATCTTTCGACAGCGACACGTGGCGAGAACGTCGTCGTCACGGTGTTCGCCGATGTCGCCCTTTTGAATGATTCGGTGGAGCCAACGGAAGGCATCCACTGCACCAGTCCGGTTCAAACCTATCTGGATCTGTACGTGTCAGGTGAACGAGGGCGCGAAGCCGCCGAGCATCTTCGGCAGGAAAGGCTGCAATGGCAGAAATGACCGCTGGCGAGCCTCAGTCCGCCAATGCCTACGACGACCGAACGACCGCGGCCGTCAAGTCCGTCTTGATCGAGATCGGGCAGATCCTCGGCAGCTACAAGGGCAAGTACGCCATCGTGGGTGGCGCGGTGCCCTGGTTGCTTCTGAACCAAAGCGACGACATGCGCCACGTCGGCACGCTGGACGTCGACCTGAGCCTGGACGCAGAAGCACTGGGCGATGGCGAGTACGCCCACCTCATTGAGCTGTTGAAGACCCACGGGTACCAAAAGCGCGAGTACCTGAAGCGCTTCCAACTTGTGCGGCAGATCGAGGTTCGTGACGACGGTCCGCCTGTCGACGTCATCGTCGACTTTCTGATGCCGAAGGACGCGGTGATCGTCAAGAACAAGCCGCCCATGATCGACGACTTCGCAGTCCAGCGAGCCAGCGGCGCCGAGCTGGCGTTGCGGTTCAACGAGCTGGTCGCGATCTCCGGAACGATGCCCAACGGAGCAATGAACAAGATCGAGGTGGCCGTCTGTTCCATTCCTGCGCTGCTCGCGATGAAGGGACACGCCATCGAGGGCCGCTACAAGCAGAAGGACGCTTACGACATCTACTACTGCGTCCGCAACTACCCTGGCGGCATCGAAGCGCTCGCGCAAGCCTGTCGGCCCTTGCTCAGTCACAAGGACGGCCTTGCCGGCTACAAGTTCATCGCTGGGAAATTCGATTCGCCGGACGGCTTCGGACCCACATGCGTCCGACAGTTCGTTGAAGAAAGTCGGGTGCTCGAGCATCGCACGCCGGACCAATGGCAGCTTGATGCTTTCGGGCAGGTACATGCCTGGTTGCGCTTGCTGGGTCTGCTTGCCTGACGAAGGTCATCACGGCCTTTCCACACGTCAGGGCAAGCTGCGGATCTGGATGCCCGCCGACTTCGATTCGTCGAAGGCCAGCATTTTCTTGATGCCGAGATGCTCGTCGTACGGCGTCTCGTAGCTCCAGACGGCATCCTTGATCGTCTGGCCGCCGTTGTGCAGGTCGAAGTAGCTCGCGTGGCCCTTGAACGGGCACTCGGTCGTCGTGTCGCTGCGTTCGAGAAACTCCATCTTCACGTCTTCCCGCGGGAAGTAGAAGCGCGGTGGATGGCCGTCCTCGTCCAGCTTCACCGCGTTGCGCGAGTCCGCGACGACGAGGCCGTTGACGTTCACGCTCATGCGCCCTTCGGCGCGGGACTCCCGAACCCTGTGCTCGGGATGCTGCTGGTGACCAGGTGATCGACTCATCGGAATGGCTCCTGCATGGAATGAAGGGAACGCCGCGCACGCTGACGGCCGCTGCCTTCGGCGGGCAATCGCGATGCCCGCCGTGTCAACCGCAACCCGCCACGGGCCAGCGGACATGAGCCCTGGCATTCGTGTCACCGATGACACACATGCGAACGCCGCCTCATCAATGTGAGGGCTTGTAAGACAGCGGACGCCCCCCCCAGAATCTGGCCCGACCGGTCGCGGCCGAGATCGCGCCCGGACCACAACGATCACAACGTCATCTCACGAGGGAGATCCATGATTTCTGCTTCCACGCGCGCCCTGTGGGCGTCGGTCCTGGCCGTTTCACTGTCCACGCTCGCCGCCTGCGGCGGTGGGGGTGGCGACGATGCACCTGCCCCGGCCCCTGTCGCAGGCACCCCGCCCGCACCCACGCCCGCCGCGGCACCGGCCAGCTACTGGGCCCGCGCCTTCACGTACACCTCGGTCGGCACCTACGTGCTGCGCTACTACTACTCCGACAACGTCGTCGACTCGACCGGCCGCGGCACCTACTACGACGTGCGTGAAGCGCTGTCGGCCGGCAAGCCTGCGGTGGTGGTGTACGACACCGTCCAGTTCGTCACCGCCGAGGGCTGGCATACGCCACTGGACGGCGCGACGCCGAACCACAGCGGCCCGAACGGCGCCTACGACTACAACCACGGCTACATCGGCCAATCGACCTGGGTCGACACCGACGTGGCCGGCCAGACGATCGCAAGCGTCGTCGCCAAGGCGCAGGACCTGGGCACCAACACCTCGTCCACCATCATCGGCGTCACCGCAGCGAACCTGACCGGCATGATGCCGGCCGGCGCGAAGATCCGCGCGATCTCGAACACCGAGAGCAGCACCCCGGTCGGCTACCGGCTGTCGGACGGCTTCGTCGGCAACAGCGTGACCACGCTGGCCCAGCTGATTGCCAACTACCCGGCCGTGTCGAACAGCGCGTCGGTCTCGACGGCGAACACGGTGTCGATGGGCAACATCCACGGCAGCAATGGCTGCGGAACCCAGGTCTGCGCCCAGGAACGGGTGCGGGCCAGCTTCAGCGCCGGCGGCGCCGTGACCCTGCACCTGTGCGACCTCGACACGGTGTCGGGTGCGATCTCCAATTGCAGCAGCCTCGCCGCCGCCAGCTACCAGGTGGGCAACGCGGCGGATGGCGCGACGCCGGTCATGACCTTCACCGGCCTGCCGGCGGCCATCTCCGCCCAGACCTTCACGCGCGTCTTCGTGCAGCGCGGCGGCCACGTCTACCAGGGCTTCCAGGACAAGCCGGCCACGATGGCGAAGCAGACCCGCCTCAACAAGGTCGCGTTCGAGGCGCTCGCCGCGAGCCTCGTCTTCGCGCCACCGGCCATTCCCGACCACCCGGCGACCACGGCCGGCACCTGGAGCGTCACCTACGCCGGCGGCGACACCGGCAGCTGCACCGCGCTGTCGGTCAATGCCGCGGCCCACGTGATCGGCACCTGCACCTCGTCCGGCGTGGGCGGCAGCTTCATCGTCAGCGGCACGGTCGATGCCTCCGGCGGCCTCTCGGTGGGCAGCACCAGCAGCGACGCCAGCTTCAGCGGCACGCTGGGCGCCACCACCGGTTCGGGCACCTGGTCGCGCCCGAGCGCGTCGGCGACCGGCACCTGGAACGCCACGAAGCAGTGAACCGAGCGGCCTCATCCGCCGCCGGACGGCATGCGTGTCTGACACAGCCGCGGGAAAACCCCGCGTCACGTGGCGACACCATGCCGTGCAAAGCCCCGAAATAGCCTTGAAACTTCCTGCAGCTCCGCGGCTCCAAACGCGGTCACAGCTCTATACTGGGTCCGCGTGAAGTCTTCATATCAGGCAGGAAGTGGGTCAATGATGGGTGCCAAACTCAAGGTCGCAGGCTGGATCACGCTGGGGGCCGTCGCTGGCGCGCTCACTACCATGCAGTTGCAGGCCACAGCCCGCAACACCGCTGCGCAACTCCCGCTGGAAGAACTCCAGCAGCTCGCCGCCGTCTTCGGGATGGTCAAGAGCGATTACGTCGAGCCGGTCGACGAGAAGAAGCTGATCACCGACGCCATCGGCGGCATGGTGGCCGGCCTCGACCCGCACTCCCAGTATTTCGACAAGAAGACCTTCAAGGAATTCCGTGAAGGCACGACCGGCCGCTTCGTCGGCGTCGGCATCGAGATCGGCATGGAAGACGGTCTCGTCAAGATCGTCTCGCCGATCGAAGGCTCCCCGGCCTTCCGTGCCGGCCTGAAGAGCGGCGACCTGATCACCAAGATCGACGACACCGTGGTCAAGGGCCTGACGATGGACCAGGCCGTCAAGCGCATGCGCGGCGAGCCGAGCACCAAGGTGCTGCTGACCATCTTCCGCAAGACCGAGAACCGCACCTTCCCCGTCACGATCACGCGCGAAGAGATCCGCGTGCAGAGCGTGCGCTCGAAGATCGTCGAGCCCGGCTACGCCTGGCTGCGCGTCAGCCAGTTCCAGGACCGCACGGTCGATGATTTCGCGCGCAAGCTCGAAGAGATCTACAAGCAGGAACCCAACCTGAAGGGCCTGGTGCTCGACCTGCGCAACGACCCGGGCGGCCTGCTCGAGGCGTCGGTGGCGGTGTCGGCGGCCTTCCTGCCGGCCGATGCGGTGGTCGTGACCACCAACGGCCAGATCGCCGAATCGAAGCAATCCTTCAAGGCCTCGCCGAGCGACTACCTGCGCCGTGGCGGCGGTGACCCGCTGCGCAAGCTGCCGGACGCGCTGAAGAAGGTGCCGCTGGTCGTGCTGGTGAACGAAGGCTCGGCCTCGGCGAGCGAGATCGTCGCCGGTGCGCTGCAAGACCACCAGCGCGCCACCATCATGGGCACCCAGACGTTTGGCAAAGGCTCGGTGCAGACCGTGCGCCAGCTGTCGCCCGAGACGGCGCTGAAGATCACGACCGCGCGCTACTACACGCCGAGCGGCCGCTCGATCCAGGCCAAGGGCATCGTGCCCGACGTGATGATCGACGAAACCGCCGACGGCAACCTGTTCTCGGCGCTGCGCGTGCGCGAAGCCGACCTGGAAAAGCACATCGCCAGCGGCCAGGGCGCCGAGCAGAAAGACGAAGCCCGCGAAAAGGCGCGCGAGGAAGCGCGCAAGAAGTTCGAGGAAGAAGCCGCGAAGAAGAACCCGCTGAAGCCGCTGCCCGAGTTCGGCAGCGACGAAGACTTCCCGCTGGCGCAGGCGATCAACCGCCTGAAGGGCAAGCCGGTCATCGTCTCGAAGACGGTGGTCGAACGGCGTGCCGAGGCGCCGGCGACGAACTGAGGCACTTCGCTTCGCACCGAACGCCCGCCCCGCGCGGGCGTTTTTCATTGTTGAGTATCCTGCCCCGATGAACGACGACCAGCTGCTGCGCTACTCCCGCCACATCCTGCTCGACGAGCTGGACATCGCCGGCCAGCAGCGGCTGCTCGATTCGCACGCATTGGTGATCGGCGCCGGTGGCCTGGGCTCACCGGTGGCGCTGTACCTCGCGACCTCGGGCGTCGGCACGCTGACGATCATCGACCACGACACTGTCGACCTGACCAACCTGCAGCGCCAGATCGCGCACGACCTGTCGCGCGTCGGCCAGCCAAAGGCCGCCTCGGCCGCGCGCTCGATCGCGGCGATCAACCCCGATGTGCGGGTCCACGCACTGACCGAGCGTGCCGATGCGCAGCGGCTCGACACGCTGGTGGCCGCGGCCGATGTGGTGATCGACTGCAGCGACAACTTCGCGACCCGCCATGCCGTCAACGCCGCCTGCGTCGCGCACGCCAAGCCGCTGGTGTCCGGCGCGGCGATTGGCTTCGACGGCCAGATCTCGGTCTACGACACCCGCAGCGACACCGCGCCCTGCTACGCCTGCCTGTTCCCGCCCGATGCCGCGTTCGAAGAGGTCGCCTGCTCGACGATGGGCGTGCTCGCCCCGCTGGTCGGCATCATCGGCAGCATGCAGGCCGCCGAGGCGCTGAAGCTGCTGGCCGGCATCGGCAGTTCATTGGCCGGGCGGCTGCAGATGCTGGATGCCCGCACGATGGAATGGACCGAGATACGCCTCGCCCGCCAGGCCGGCTGCCCGGTGTGCGGGCAGCGCGGCACGCCTGATCAGTCGGGCTTGATGTTGGCCGACTGAATCACTTTTGCCCAGCGCGCCACTTCGTCGTGCAGGAAGGCGGCGAAAGCCTCCGGCCCGCGCGCATCGACCCGAAAGCCCTGCGTGCGCGCCCGCTCCTCCAGCTCGGGCGTCTGCATGATGCGCACGACCTCGGCGGCGAGCTTCTTGACCGCGGCGTCGGGCATCGAGGCCGGCGCCATCAGGCCGGTCCAGTTCTCGGTCAGCAGCTCCGGCAGGCCGGCCTCGGCGGTCGTCGGCACGTCGGGCACCAACGGGTGGCGGGCGGCGCTCGCGATGGCGATCGCGCGCAGCTTGCCCGATTTCACGTGCGCGATGCTCTCGGGGAAATTCGAGAACACCACGTCGAGCTGGCCGCCGATCAGGTCGGTCATCGCCGGCGAACCGCCCTTGTAAGGCACGTGCTGGATGTTGGTCTTGGCCAGTTCGTTGAACAGCGCGAGCGTCAGGTGCGGCGGCGTGCCGTTGCCGCTGGAGCCGGCGTTCAGGTTGCGCGCCTTCGCGGCGGCGGTCAGTTCCTTCAGCGTCTGGATCGGGCTCGCGGCCGGCACCACGATCAGGATCGGCGAGCCGGCCAGCAACGCGACCGGGCGCAGGTCCTTCGTGAAGCTGTAGGCCGCCTTCGGGAACAGCGTGACGTTGGCCGCATGCGTCAGCGTGATCGCGAGCAGCGTGTTGCCGTCGCCGGGCGACTTGGCCGCCACGTCGGCACCGATCTGCCCGCCGCTGCCGGGCTTGTTGTCGATCACGACGCTGACCTTCCAGCGCTCGCCCAGCTGCTGGCCGACCAGGCGGGCCATCACATCGGTCAGGCCGCCGGGCGGGAACGGGACCACGTAGCGGATCGTCGCGCCGGGCTTCGGATAGTCGCCCGCCTGTGAAAAGCCCACGGCAGGCCACAGGCCCGCGGCACCGATCAGTACTGCTCGTCGTTTCACGCTCGTCTCCTTCGTCAGATGGCTGGCATGCTGCCCGCGATGCGGGACACCTGCAAACCTATCGTTATGCGCGGAAAGTCGTAGCCTCAGGACAGCTGTTGCGCTAGCGCCTCCGACACGTTCAATCCATCACGCTCCGCGCTGCGCCGCAGCTGCTCGCGACGCGCGCCCGGCAGCCGCACGCCGTCGTCGCGCAGCATCTCGTGCACCAGCACCTCCAGCCGGTCCAGGAACATCTCGCGCCCGGCCAGCGCGCCGGGGTCGATCACGATGAAGGTCTGCCCCAGGTGCGGGCGGTTGCCTTCGTCGACGAAGAAGCTCGATGCCTCGAAGCCGAAGTTCGCGCCGATCAGCGCGGTGACCAGCAGCTCGACCACCAGCGCCAGCATCGCGCCCTTCGGGCTGCTGGCCGCGCCGATCGCGAGCATCGAGCCCTCCATGCCGGCCTTCGGGTCGGTGGTGGGCTCGCCGTTCGCATCGAGCGCCCAGCCGAGCGGGATGCTGCGGCCCTCCTTGGCGGCCACCATCAGCCTGCCGCGCGCGACCTCGCTGAGGCTCAGGTCGATCAGCAGCGGGTCGGCGCCGCGCCGCGGGAAGGCCGCGGCGACCGGGTTGGTGCCGAAGATCGGATGCCGCCCGCCGGCGGCCGGCATCGCCGACGGCGAGTTCGAGAAACCGAGCCCCGCCATGCCGGCCGCGGTGACCGCGCGCAGGTGGTCGACGACGACGCCGCAGTGGTGGCTGTTGACGATGCCGACGATGCAGATGCCGAACTCGCCGGCGCTGCGGATGGCCTCGGCGATCGCCAGGTCGCAAGCCGGGAACGCGAGCCCCTCCTGCGCATCGACGACCAGCGCCGCGCCCTTGCGCTTGACGACCTGCGGCTGCGCGGCACCGTTCACGCGGTCGCAGCGCAGGTGGCCGCTGTACTGCGCGACGCGGCTCAGCCCGTGCGAGGCCAGGCCCTGCGCCTCGGCCAGCACCAGCGCGCGAGCGGTCGATTCGGCCATCGCGGCCCCGGCGCCGGCGCGTTGCAGCGCGGCCGCCACCTTCGCGCGGGCCTCCTCCATCGTCATCACCGTCATGCGAGGGCCTCCAGCACCTTCTCGGCGATCAGCGACGAGACGCGCTCGTTCGCCTCGGCCGTGACGCCGGCGATGTGCGGTGTCAGCAGCAGGTTCGGGCAGCCGGCGAGCGGGCTGCCGGCGGGCAGCGGCTCGGCCTCGAAGACATCGAGCGCCGCACCGGCCAGGCGCCCGGCGGTCAGCGCATCGGCCAGCGCCGCCTCGTCGACGACGCCACCGCGCGCGGTGTTGATCAGCACCGCACCGGGTTTCATCGCGGCCAGCCGCTGCGCGTTGATCAGGTGGCGCGTGCTGTCGAGCAGCGGCACGTGCAGGCTGACGACATCGGACTGCGCCAGCAAGGCCTCGAGCGTGAGCGACGGCACGTCGGAACCGGCCGGCATCGCCGCATCGTGCGCGACGACCTGCATGCCCATCAGGCTCGCGAGCCGCCCCGTGAGCTGCCCGATCGACCCATAGCCGATCAGCCCCAGCGTCTTGCCGCCGATCTCGCGGCCGTTCGTCAGCGCGGCGCGCGGCCAGGTGCCGGCGGCGACCTCGGCGGTGGAACCGTAAGCCCCGCGCAGCAACAGCATCGCGGTCGCGATCACGTACTCGGCCACGCTCTGCGCATTGGCACCCGTTGCCGGAATCACGCGGATGCCGCGCGCCTCGCAGCCGGCCAGATCGAGGTTGTCGAGCCCGACGCCCAGCCGCCCGACCACCCTGCAGCGTGTCAGCGCCGCCAGCAGTTCGCCCCTGACCTGCGTTCGGTTGCGCACGATGATCGCGTCGACGCTGGAGGCCAGCGCGATCATCCGCGCCGGGTGGTCGACCAGCGTCGCGTCGTGCACCACCTCGTGCTTCGCGGCCAGCCGCGCCACCGCCGGCGCATCCATGAATTCGGTGATGAGGATCTTCATCGCCGGATCATGCACTCTCGAAAAGCCGGGTCAGCACGAACTCGCGGTGGCCCAGCGCCTCGGCCGATGTGAGGCGGCCGTTGGCGGTGCGCAGCATCGATTCGAGCAGTTGGTCGCCGGCCTGGTCGAGCGTGATCTCGCGCTGCAGCAGCCCCGAGGTGTCGACGTCAATGTGCTCGCCCATCAGCCGCACGGTGCGCGGGTTCGCGCAGATCTTGATCACCGGCACGATCGGATTGCCGATCACGTTGCCCTGGCCGGTCGGGAAGAAGTGCAGCGCGAAGCCGGAGGCCGCGCACAGCGTCACCATCTCGGCCGCAGCCGACGACGAATCCATGAACCACAGCCCGGGGTGCGTCGGGATCTCGGCCTTGTCGATCACGCCATCGACGGTGCAGATCTTTCCGATCTTCTGGATGTTGCCGAGCGCTTTCTCCTCGATCGTCGTCAGCCCGCCGGCGATGTTGCCCTTGGTCGGCTGGCTGTCGGAGAGGTCGCTGGTCTTGTGGCGGTTGATCATGTCTTGGTAGCGGTTGAACATGAACATGAAGCGCTCGCGCACCGTGTCGTTCGCGCAGCGCGCCGCGACGATCTGCTCGCCGCCGGTGATCTCGGACGTTTCGCCGAAGCACAGCGTGCTGCCCAGTGGGTGCAGCTTGTCGAAGGCGTTGCCCACCGTCGGGTTCGCGCCGCAGCCGGAGGTGGTGTCGGATTCGCCGCACTTGGTGGAGACCCACAGCTCGCTGAGCGGGCAGGCCTCGCGCTGCTTCTCGCTCGCCCACTGCACGTACTCGCGGGCGATGCGCGAAGCACGCAGGATGGTGTCGTGGTCGCCGTGGCCCTCGATGCCGAAGCCGGTGACCGGCTTGCCGGTGGCGGCGATGCCGTCGACCACCTTCTTGGTCCAGCCGTCCTCGATGCCGATCACGACGACCGCGGCGACGTTCGGGTTGCAGCCGGCGCCGATCAGCGTGCGGAAGTGCAGGTCGAGGTCGGCGCCGAACTGCAAGCGGCCGTACGGGTGCGGGATCGCCATCGTGCCCTTGATGTTGTGGGCGACGGCCTCGGCCGCGGCGTTCGACAGGTCGTCGAGCGGCAGGATGATCACGTGGTTGCGAACGCCGACGCGGCCGTTCTCGCGGCGGTAGCCGAGGAAGGTGGAAGTAGTTGAAATGACTGCCATGGTGGATCCCGTTACCAGCGCTTCGTTTTAATGTTCTGCACATGAGCGTGCTCGCCCGCCATGATCGGCGCGACCACCTTGCCCATGTCGATGCCGTACTTCAGCACCGTGTCGCCGATCGCCATGTCGCGCAGCGCGACCTTGTGGCCCATCGGGATGTCCTGCCGCGCGACCAGCTCGGTCATGCGGTCCTCGTCCATGATCCAGCCGGCCAGCGGCATGCCGGCCTTGACGCCTTCGACCACCACCACCGCGACACTGTCGTGCGCGTCATGCAATACGAAATGAATCATCCGGAAACTCCTGCCGCGCAACGGCGGCTGCCTGCAACGATGGCGGCCAATATCTGCCCGCGCCCGTCGGCTGTCAAACGAGTCATTCAGATGACTTGATTGACCTGGATCACCCAGACGTAGAATACCCGGATGCCGACCGCGCCCGCGCCAGCGTCCTCACCCCGGCCCGCCAGCCTGCATTTCGCGGCCATTGCCCCGGAGGCGGCGGGCATGCCGCTGTACCGCGTCGTCAAGCGCGCGCTGCTGCAGGCGATCGAGGGCGGCACCTGGGCGCCCGGCAGCACGCTGCCGAGCGAGACCGAGCTGGCGCTGGCGTTCGGCGTGTCGATCGGCACGCTGCGCAAGGCGGTCGACGAACTCTCGGCCGAGCACATCCTGGTGCGGCGCCAGGGCCGCGGCACCTTCGTCGCGACGCATTCGCCCGACCGCTTCCTGTTCCAGTTCTTCCACGTCGAGCGCGCCGACGGGCTGCGCGAAGCGCCGTCGGTCGAGCTGCTGTCGTTCGACCGCGTGAAGCTCGACGACGCACAGGCCGAGATGCTGAACCTGCGCGCCGGCGATGCCGCGTTCCAGTTCGAGAACCGGCTCGCGCTGCAGGGCCGCGCGGTGATGCTCGACCGCCTGACGCTGCCGGCCGGCCTGTTCAAGGGCCTGACCGAGAAGCGCCTGCGCGAGCGGCCGAGCACGCTGTACCAGCTGTACCAGAGCGAGTTCGGCATCACCGTCGTGCATGCGCGCGAGCGCGCCCGCGCCGCCGCAGCCGACCGCCACGTGTCGCGGCTGCTCGGCATCGCGGCCGGGCTGCCAGTGATGCAGGTGCACCGCGTCGCGCTGACCTTCGGCGACAAGCCGGTGGAGCACCGCGAATCGATCATCAACACCGCGCAGCACGACTACGTGAGCCTGTTGTCCCGAAAGGACGCCGCCCGATGACAGACACCCTCGACCTGCTCGCCGCCTACAAGGTGGCCGAACGCGCGGCGCGCGCGGCCGGTGCCCACCTGCAGGCCTCGCGCTCGCGGCTGAACGCGGTGGCGCTGATGCGCAAGCAGCCGGGCGACCTGGCCAGCGAGATCGACCACGAGGCCGAGCAGCAGATCCTCGACGTGGTGCGCCGCGCCTACCCGGGCCACGCCTTCCTCGGCGAGGAGATCGGCCGGCACGAGGCGGTGGTGGCCGGTGGCGGCGAGCCGCCGTTGTGGGTCGTCGACCCGCTGGACGGCACCGCCAACTACCTGCGCGGCTACCCGCAGTACGCGGTGTCGATCGCGCTGGTGGTGGACGGCACGCCGGTGCTGGGCACCATCTTCGACCCCTGCCGCAACGAGTTCTTCGCGGCCATTCGCGGGCGCGGCGCGCGGCTGAACGGCGCGGCGCTGCAATGCGCCGACCGGGCCCGGCCGATCGATGCGCTGGCCGCGACGGTGTTCCCCAAGCCCACCTCGCCGCGCATGGCGAGCTACCTGGGCGAGTTCGGCCGGGTGCTGCGCAGCTTCGGCGGCGTGCGGCGCTCGGGCTCGATGGCGCTGGAGCTGGCCTACCTGGCCGCCGGCCGGATCGACGCGTTCTGGGAGCACGACATGGGCGCCTGGGACGCCGCCGCCGGCATCGTGCTGCTGCAGGAGGCGGGGGCCGGCATCGTCGCGCGCGACGGGCTGCCGCTGCTCGAGAGCCGCTCGCTCGCCGCCAGCACGCCGGCGATGCGCGAGGCCTTCGACGCGCTGCTGTCGCACACGGGGTGATTGCGGGGCTGAATTCACCCCCGAGACGGCGTTAAGCTGCGCGCCATGGACAAGCGAACCGACCTCACCGCCCGCAACTTCCCATCGGCCCGCCAGGAGGCCGACAAACCGAGCGCACCGAACCGCTATGACGGCCCCGAGAGCGCCTACCGCCTGGCGTTCACCGACACCACCTTCCTGCTGCGCGAAGAGCTGCGCCCGGTGCGCATGCAGCTGGAGCTGCTGAAGCCCGAGCTGGTGCAGACCGAGCAGGGGATCGAATCGACGATCGTGATCTTCGGCAGTGCGCGCATCGTGTCGCCCGAGGTCGCGCAGCGCCTGCTGGGCGATGCCCAGGCTGCCGGCGATGCCACCGCGCTGCGCATCGCCGAGCGGCACGTGGCGATGTCGCGCTTCTACGAAGAGGCGCGCCGCTTCGCCGAGATCGTCACGCTGAAATCGAAGGCGCTGAGCACGCCGATCTACGTCGTGACCGGCGGCGGCCCCGGCATCATGGAAGCGGGCAACCGCGGCGCGTACGAGATCGGCGGCAAGAGCATCGGGTTGAACATCGTGCTGCCGCACGAGCAAGCGCCGAACCCCTACATCACGCCGGAGCTGTGCTTCCAGTTCCACTACTTCGGCATGCGCAAGATGCACTTCCTGATGCGCAGCATCGGGCTGGTGTGCTTCCCGGGTGGCTTCGGCACGCTCGACGAGATGTTCGAGGCGCTGACGCTGATCCAGACCGGCAAGTGCCGGCGCCGGCCGATCCTGCTGTTCGGGCGCGAGTTCTGGACGCAGCTGGTCAACTTCGAGCTGCTGGTGCAGACCGGCATGATCAGCGAGGTCGACCTGCAGCTGTTCCGCTTCGTCGAGACGGCGGAAGAGGCTTGGGCGCTGCTGGAGGCCGAGTACGGCTTCGAACTGAAGGACGTCGATCCCGACGACAAGAACCACTTCGCCACGGACCTGTGACATGAGCAAACAGATCAGCATCATCGGCGCGCCGACCGACATCGGCGCCGGCACCCGCGGCTCCAGCATGGGGCCGGAGGCCTTGCGCGTGGCCAACATCGTGCCGGTGCTCGAGGGCCACGGGCTGGAGGTGGCCGACCGCGGCAACCTGGCCGGCCCGTCGAACCCGTGGCTGCCGCCGGTCGACGGCTACCGCCACCTGCACGAGGTGGTGGCGTGGAACCAGGCGGTGCACAACGCGGTGCATGCCGAGCTGGCGCTGGGGCGCCTGCCCATCCTGCTGGGCGGCGACCACTGCCTGGGACTGGGGTCGATCAGCGCGGTGTCGCGGCACTGCCGCGAGACGGGCAAGAAGCTGCGCATCCTGTGGCTCGATGCGCATGCCGATTTCAACACCAACATCCTGACGCCGAGCGGCAACCTGCACGGCATGCCGGTGGCCTGCCTGTGCGGCCACGGCCCGAAAGAGCTGATCGAGATCGGCGGGCACGTGCCGGCGATCAACCCGAAATGGATCCGCCAGATCGGCATCCGCAGCGTCGACGAAGGCGAGAAGCGCTTCGTGCACGAGATGGACCTGGAAGTGTTCGACATGCGCTACATCGACGAGATGGGCATGCGGCATGCGATGGAGCTGGCGCTGGCCACGCTGGACGCGAACACGCATTTGCACGTGAGCTTCGACGTGGACTTCCTGGACCCGGACGTTGCGCCGGGTGTCGGCACCACGGTGCGCGGCGGGCCGACCTACCGCGAGGCGCAGCTGTGCATGGAGATGATCGCCGACACCGGGCGGCTGGGGTCGCTCGACGTGATGGAGCTGAACCCGGCGCTGGATGTGCGCAACCGGACGGCCGAGGTGGCGGTGGATCTGATCGAGTCGTTGTTCGGGAAGAGTACGTTGATGAGGAAGTAGGGGCGAACAGGCCGCTCCAAGGCCCAGACGCGTCATCCGTTTCCCGGCGAGGGAACTGTCTGCCGCGAAGCGTTACTCAGCCTGCACGATGCTGCAGGGATGTTGCCTGCAGCCACAAAAGCAATTGCAGGAGACAAGATGACGACTGAGAGTCGCTTATGGCGGAGACGCTTCATCGAGCTGACCGAATCTCTGTACCGACTTCGGGGCCAGGTGCCGCCACCCGTTGCCGACGCGCTCGAGGGCAGTTGGCAGACAACGCTGCAGCTGCGCGACGTCAGATTCCGTCTTCTGCATGACGATCCCGACGACAGCATCGGCAACTTCTTGCTGCAGTGTCATTTCTGCAGTATTGCGGAAGAACCGCCGGCCGATCTGATGCTGGCCGCGCTGGAACTGAACCACGGACTTGCCCGGCAAGCTGCCGGAATGTTCGTGTTCGATGCCGATACGCGGGAGCTGATCTTCAGCCTGTTGTCGCCCTTGCAAGACGCATCCGCGCCCGGCGTACTGCGAACGATGGAAGGCATGGTCCCGATGGTTCACCATTGGAGAGCATTGATTCCGCAGGCGTGCCATTGATGTGCGAGGCGCGACTTCAGCATGTCGGACGCGTTGTTCACCGCTTCGAACGGCGTCATGCCGTCCGTGTCGATCAATCTCACCCTGCACGGGGAGTCGTTGACGCTGACACGCGTCTGCGGGATCGAAACGGGCGATCAACTGGTCATCGAGTGTCGGCTGGGCCGCATTCCGCCCGGTCGTGAAGCGCTCTGGCATGAACGATTGCTCACGCTGAATTTCCAGCTTTGCACATTGCAACGCAGCGGCTTCAGCCTCTGCCCGAATAGCGCGGACGTGATCTGCGCCTCGACGTACCGGCTCGACGCGACCAGCCCTGACGAGATCTACGGCAGTGCGGTTCACCTCGCGGCGTCCGTTCGCCAATGGCGCCGGATCCTGTCCGAGACAGATGCCTGAGGCCGATCCGAACCGCACGCCCTTCTTGTGCCTGATTCCGAAATTCGTACTCCTTGTCCATCATGTTCGATTGCTTCAAGACCTTTCGCAACCATCAACCGGAGCACATCGTCGTCGACGCGTTCGACGACGCAAGCGAGGCCCCTGTCGATGAGGGCATGAAATCCGCATCGGCCCGTCGCGACAGGTCTCTTCCTCGCGGAAACTTCTCGACCCACGTCGATGTCCCGTCCATTCTGGGAACAAAGGACGGCCTCCGAAAGACGATTGATGCGCTGGACAAAGCCATCAAGGCCGAACGCTCGACGTGGCAAAAGAAATACAAGTCGAAGTCCGAGTCCGGCGACGCACTGCGGAAACTGATAGACGAGTACGACGCCGGCTATCAGAGGCTGCTGACGGAGCGCGAGGCCGGCACCGTCAGCATCGACGACATGGAGCATCGTGCAACCGCGCTCGGAACCTTGCTCGCGCGCGTATACGGACTTGCCAACGAACAGGGCTGGACGGACGAGACGAAGCGCCGGTGCAAGGAGATGGGCGATGCCTACGTCTATCCGTCCGTGTTCGTCAATGACCTCAGCAGCGGACTCCTCATCGCAAAGACACTCCTGGGCTTGATTCTCGACGTCGCGGCGATGGGGTCACCGGCGCATGCAGTTGCATTGCATGGCACCAAGATCGCCTTCAATCTCAGCTACGCCGTTCTTCAGTCGTTCGTCACATGCTGTGTAAGCACGGTGGGCAGCGGTACGCATCAAAGCGATGTCTACCAGAGGACATTGCACCTCGCAACCGAATTCATGCCCGACCAGCCGACCACCAGCTACACCAACGTGCTCGGCGACGAGGCGCCTCCTCCTTCGTTGCCCCACGTCAAGAAAAGCCTCAGGCTTGTCAATGCGGTCGTCCGCACCATCCGGAAGGATGCAGGATGCGAATCGGCCGAGAACTTGTTGCAGAGCCTGCAGACGCGGCGTGAGCGGGTTGAACGCGCCATCGAGGAGAAGAGGAGGAAGCATCCGGACCCGGCGGGACACCAGAAACTCGAATTGAAGCGACTGGATGAACACCGTGGCCTGATCGAGGATCTTCTCAAGGCGTTGACGCCAGTCGAAACCAACTCGGATGACACAGGCTCGGCCGACGGCGATGAAGACACATTCGAGGGACCTCGCCCCGATCCGGTGATGCTCGTCTTCCGGCACCAGGCACGACTGTCCGACGAACTGGCGGTCGCAGACCGATTGCTTCGCGCCAATGTCCAGCACCGTGTCGGCAATGGCAAGTGGTGGCGCAGCATGTTCAACATGAGCAACGGCCTGACCTCGATCATCAAGGCTACTCACGAAATCGCCGATGGCCACGCGAGTGGCTATGACTTTGGCATCATCACTGCCGGCTTGGTTTCAACTGCCTTGACCGTCACTCAGGTGTTGCTCTATCGATGCACGCAGGGGTCGGCCTCGGGCGAGGACCACTGCGCCAAGATCGCCAGCCTGTTCGCGCTGATCGGCCAGACCAGGCGGGGGGACCTGCGGTCCGCCAGGACCGGCAGGATCGACCCGAAGGCGCTGGACAAGCTTGTGATCGGCCCTCGCATGACTCGCATGACGACCTTGGTCAAGGGACTGAACTTCAACAGCGCCGTCCACATGCTGGCCATCATTGGTCACATCAAGTCGTCCGCAGTGATCAGTGACGTTCTCAGCCTCGATGGCCACAGGAAAGTGCCGCTGACGTTCCTGGGACTTCAGCGCGAGTTCAATGCCCTCATCAAGGCAGACGAACCCATTGATGCCTTTGTCAAGAAAACACTGCAGCGCATCCGGGTGCGTGATGAAACCAAGGCGTCCGTCAAACGCCTTTGTCGACAGATTTCGACCAACGATCGTGCGGTGAAGGCGTGCAAGAGGGGAAGGCTGAGCGAACTCGACGAAGACGAGCTTCTCGCGCCCGAGGTCATGAACGTGCTCGTCGGAGCACTCCAGCATGCGCAGCACTTGTACTCGGGCGATGACTATGACGCTTACGCCTATGGGTGCGACGAACGTCTCGTCCGCTGGGGAGCGGAAACCGAGATTCGCGTGCTGACCGGCAATGGCAAACAGATCTCGGCCAAAGGGGGACCGACCTTCAGCAACATCTTTGGTGGCAACGGCAGCTTCTTCGCCATCAAGGCCCTTGGCACCGCGGTTTCATCGGGCGTGCAACTGGGGGCAGGCATCGACAGTCCGAGCGAGGCCAGCGACTGGATCGATCTCGCCACGGCAGTCTTTTCCTGCTGCGGCCCCGTCTGCGGCTCGACCTCCGGCTATGCATACAGGACCGTGAAGCTGAAGAACGAGGGGCGTGCGGCCGACAAGGAAGCCGACGTGATCGCGCCACCCAACAGCGGCATTCAGATGCAGGGCGAACACGACTTCATGCCGGTGTTCAGCCTGTCCACCATGCGGCGGCGAGCCGACAATTTCGACACCCTCATCCCGCCGTTCATCGCACCGGAAGATGTTCCACCGCCCTTCGACTACGAGTGTGAAATCTCGGTGATGCGCGACATGTGGGAGCAGATGACGAAGCCGCAGCCGCTGTTTTCCAGCAAGGTGTTGAAGAAGTGGGCCGGCCCACCATTTCGCAAGCCCGGCTCGCTGGACCCCGATCCTCAAGCGACGTTGGAACCGCCCAGGTCGCCGGACCTCGATCCTCAAGCGACGTCGAGGCTGGCACGACGGAGAAAGAAGCCGCCGGAAATGACAAGGGGCGACGTTTCCAGCGGCAGTGATTCGGAGGAACCCTACGACATCGGTGCCGGCCCGAAGGCCGACAGGCGCACCGTCAAAGGCACCGACAAGACATCGGATGAGTACGCCGAAGGCTTGGCAGCCGCGAGCATCTTCGTCTGACGTCAATCTCCGATGACGGGCACTGTCAGGGCCTGCGTCAGCGCATTTGTCGCCACCCGGTTGACCCACCGCCCCTCCGCACCCACCTCCATCCCCCCCGCCTCCACCATGTCCAGCTGATGCACCCCGCGGTACACCGCGAAATACAGGCTGACCCCGAACGCCCCGAACTCCGCCGCGCTTGCCTGATCGCTCAGCGGCACGCGCAGCACCGGCACGCCGCCGAATGTAAAGGTCTCGATCGCAGCCCCGCCCAGCGGCTGCAGCGTCGCGGTGTCGCGGAAGATCACGCCGCCCTGTCCGTCAAAGCCCATCTCGACCGCGCTCGCGTCCATCCCGCGCAGCGCGCGCCATGAGCCGCTGCCGTCGGGCTGCACCTGGCGCAGTGCGATGAACTGGTCGAGGCTCGCGAGCGTCATCCCGAACGGCTCGCCCTCCTCGTGCACCCGCGCATAGCCACCCGCGCGCCACTGCACGCGGGCGTGGTGGCGAAAGCGTTGCGCGCCCTCGGGGTAGGTGCCGGTCACCGCCACGTCAGCACTGCCGCCCACGTCATCGCGCGTGATCGCACGGCCCGCGAGGTCTTCGACGTCGCGGAACTCGGCCGCGATCGCGATCCCGCTGCGCAGTTGCAGCACCCGCCCTGCGTCGAGCCGTTGTGCCAGCGTGCCCTGCGGATCGCCGTCCAGCCAGCCTGCCGTCTCGTCGAGGAAATCCGATCGCTCGCTGATCGGCGCGTAGCCGTGAAACGCGGTATCGACCGCCGGATCGAAGCTCCAGGTGCGCCGCGAGGCCAGCATCTCGCCCGCCACCGGGCTTGGCGCCAGGTTCGTGGCCGTCGCGGTGAACACCGTGCCATCACGGCCCGGATCCGCCGACAGCTCGAATGCCCCGGCACCCGCCTGCGCGTTGAACCACGCGTCCGACGGCCGGTGCAGCATCGCCATCAGCCCGCGCGTCTGCTGGCCGAACCACGCCACCGCCTGCTCGCGCACCCACGCGGCCTCGTCGCCATGCAATCCGGCCACACCGGCGATGTAGTCGTCATCGATCGCCAGGTCCACCAGGCCGGCCCCGCGCCGCACGACGGCCTCGGCCTCTTCGCGCACAACCCCGCCCCACACCAGTTGCTCGACGCGCGTACGCACCGGCGTGAAGAAGTACGCCGTGCGCCCCGCCTCATACGGCCGGGCCAGCAGCACCTGCTCGCTGCCCACCGGCGCGCCGGTCGATGCATCGATCGCCGAGGCCGGCACCTGCGCCACCAGCCGTGCACTCGCCAGCAGCGCCGCTTGCGCCGCGCTCAGCACCAGCGTGTAGTCGCCCTGTGCATCGGTCACGGCCGAGGGCTCGTCGCCATTGCACTGCAGGTCGTCGTTCGCATCGACGCACACCACCGCGCCCTGCAGGTAGCCGCGCATCACCTTGCCGCTCAATGTCAGCCCGGTCGGTGTCGGCGGCCCCGGGTCGGGCGTGGTCGGGCCTGCGCCGCCATCTCCTCCACCGCCGCAAGCGCTCAGCACACAGGCCGCCGCCACGCTGTACGCGGCCACGACACCCCCTCGCGCGAAGCGCCTGATCGTCCTGCTCATCGACGCTCCTGTTGAACCCGCGCGGATGGTAGGGCGCGGCTGTCATCGATTCGTCTTCTGCACCGGCAAGCGATGTAACGGTCAGTGCGCAATCACCTCGCAGCGACCGTGCATCCTACGAAACACCCGCGGTTCGATCGCGCCGGGCTGCGCGAAGAGGCCTCGCCGCGCGGCCTTTGCCTGCGCTTCGAGCGCGCCGTACGCACCACCATCGCGGCGCTTGTAGTGATCGCTCCACGCATGCCCGTGCGCCACCATCCACGCCGCCACGTCGTCGCCGTCGATCGCTACGCGCGCCACGCTGCGGTGGTAGCTGTCCTGCGCGACGGTCTCGAACTGCACGCGCCGGTGCAGCACGCGCCGCGCCAGCGCCTCACTGGCTTGCGGCCCCCAGGCCTGGCAATGCTCCGGGGCATCGACGCCGCGCAAGCGCAGCTTCTTCGGCTTGGCCCGCGGCGACGCGCCATCGACCCGCACCCACAGCGTGTCGCCATCGGTCACGTGGGTCACGACGCCGCTGGCCGCGTGCACCGACCCTGCCGCCAACAGCGCGGCCAGCCCCACACCCCCCAGCCACCTCATTCGCCGAAGACCCCGCGCACCAGCCACCAGACGAAGCCACCGAACAGCAGCAGCCACACCAGGACCACCAGCAGCGCGCCCCACCACCACCGCGGCAGCTTCTCGCGCGTCTTCTCGGCGTCGAGCAGCAGCTGCTGCCACAGCGGATCCGGCGTCATGCGTCGCACCAGCGCCACGCCCAGCGGAATGATCAGCAGGTCGTCCAGCTGCCCGAGCACCGGGATGAAATCGGGGATCAGGTCGATCGGGCTCGCCGCGTACGCGAGCACGGCCACCGCCACCCACTTGGCGCCGCGCGGCGCCTGCGGGTGCTTGAACAGCTTCCACAGCGCGATCAGGTAGGTGGCCAGCCGGGCGGCGTTGGCCGCGCGCAGCAGCCGTGATTTGCGCAACATCATCAGGGGTCCTCGGGACGGTTGACACTAGCCGGCCGCGCGCTCCATGTCCTTGAGCATGCGGGCCAGGCGGTCGTTGAGCTTCTCGGTGCTGAGTTTCTCGCGAAAGCGCTCCACCATCAGCGGCAACGCGAACGGGCTGGGCACCGCGAGCTCGACGAACGCGATGCGCTGCCCGCGCATGCGCTCCAAGCTGGCGGCGAGCCGCCGGATATCAAGCTCCTGGCTCAGCACCTCGTTCTCCGCCTGCCCGAGCAGCCGGTTGCCGCCGTCGTACTTGCGGAACACCTCGTAGAACAGCGTGCTCGACGCCTGCAGCTGGCGCGCGCTCTTGGGCTGCCCCGGGTAGCCGGTGAAGACCAGCCCGGCCACGCGCGCGATCTCGCGGAAGCGCCGGCGCGCCAGCTCGCTGGAGTTCAGGCTCGCGAGCACGTCGTCCTGCAGGTGCTCGTCGCCGAACAGCGCGCCCGCCAGCAGCGGCTGCGGGTCGATGGGCAACGCGCTCAGCAGCTCCAGCCCGTAGTCGTTGATCGAGATGCTGAAGGTGTTGGGCGCGTCGCGCGCCAGCCGCCAGGCCAGCAGGCTCGCCAGGCCGATGTGCACGTTGCGCCCGCCGAACGGGTACAGGAACAGGTGCTGGCCCTCGCGCGACTGGATGCGCTCGACCAGCAGCGTGCCCGGCGTCGGCAGCCGCGAGATGCGCTGCTGCGCGTGCAGCATCGGTCGCGCGGCCTGCAGCTCGGGCGCATCGAAATCGCCGGCATCGGCCGCGGCCAGCACCTCCAGCACCGCGTCGGCCAGCTCGCTCGACAGCGGCATCTTGCTGCCGTTCCAGCTCGTCACGACGCCCTTGCGGCCCTCGGCGCGCCGCACGTAGGCGGTCATCTCCTGCGTGCGCACGTACTCCAGCGTGCGGCCGGCGAAGACGAAGCAATCGCCCGCGCGCAGCCGTGAGATGAAGCCCTCTTCCACCGTGCCGATGCGCCCGCCGCTCAGGTACTTCACCTGCATCGCCGAGTCGGCGACGATCGTGCCCACCTGCAGCTTGTGGCGCCGCGCGATGCCGCGGTCGGGCACGCGGTAGACGCCGTCGACCAGTTGCACGCGGTGGTACTCCGGGTAAGCGCCCAGGCTGGTGCCGCCGCGCTCGACGAAGGCCAGCGCCCAGTCGAACTCGTCGCGCGCCAATGTGCGGTAGGCGTGCGCGGTGATCACCTCGCCGTACAGCGCATCGGCCGTGAAGCCGCCGCCGAGCGCCACCGTCACCAGGTGCTGCACCAGCACGTCGAACGGCTTGTCGGGCGTCGCGCGCTTCTCGATGCGGCCTTGCTGCGCGGCCCGGCGCGCGGCCACCGCCTCCACCAGCTCCAGCGTGTTGGTCGGCACGAGGGTGATGCGGCTCGGCCGGCCCGGCGCATGGCCGCTGCGGCCGGCGCGCTGCAGCAGCCGCGCGATGCCCTTGGCCGAACCGATCTGCAGCACCCGCTCGACCGGCAAAAAATCGACCCCCAGGTCGAGCGACGAGGTCGCGACCACCGCCTTCAGCCGGCCCTCCTTCAGCCCCAGCTCCACCCACTCGCGCACCGCAGGGTCGAGCGATCCGTGGTGCAGCGCGACCGTTCCGGCCCACTCTGGGCGCTGCGCGATCAGCATCTGGTACCAGGCCTCGGCCTGCGAGCGCATGTTGACGAACACCAGCGTGGTGCCGGATCGCTCGATCTCGTCGACCACCGGCTGCTGCATCTGCTTGCCCAAGTGCCCGCCCCACGAGAAGCGGCCCGGTTCGTGCGGCAGCAGCGTGTCGATCACCAGCGTCTTGTCGAGCCCGCCCCGCACGGCGGTGCCCGGCGTGTCGCCCAGCAGCACGCGCATCGCGTCGTCGAGGTTGCCGAGCGTCGCGCTCAGGCCCCAGGTGACGAGTCCCGGGTTCCAGCGCTTCAGCCGCGCCAGCGCCAGCTGCACCTGCACGCCGCGCTTGTTGCCCATCAGCTCGTGCCATTCGTCGACGATCACGGTGTGCACGCCGGCGAGTTCATCGCGCGCGGCCTCGCGCGTCAGCATCAGGCTCAGCGATTCGGGCGTCGTCACAAGCACGGTCGGGAAGCGCCGGTCCTGCCGCGCGCGCTCGGCCGAGGCGGTGTCGCCGGTGCGCAGCCCGAGGCTCCAGCCACTGCCCAGTTCGGCCAGCGGCACCTGCAACGCGCGCGCCGAATCGGCGGCCAGCGCGCGCATCGGCGTGATCCACAGCACGCCGAGCCGCGGGGCCTGCGGCGCCAGCGGGTCGATGCCGCAGCGCGCGGCGTTCGCGAGCGCGCCGAACCACACCGCGTAGGTCTTGCCGGCCCCGGTGGTGGCATGCAGCAGGCCGCTGCGGCCTTCGGCCATCGCGGCCCAGACCTCGCGCTGGAACGGGAACGGCTTCCAGCCGCGCTGCGCGAACCAGCGCGCGCCGAGGCCGRCCCGCCCGCTCATTCCGCCTGCGGGTCCCGCGAGCGCAGCGCCATCGCGACCCGTGACACCCGCCCGTCCACCATCTCGCTCACCTCGAAGTGCGCGCCGTGCCATTCGACGCCATCGCCCTCGGTGTGCCCGCGCGCGAGGCTGTCGGTCAGCCAGTCACCGAGCGAGGGCCCGGCRTTGTGCGGCACCGGCAGCTGGAAGAACGCGAACACGTCGGCCAGCGGCAGATGAGCATCGAGCGTCAGTCGGCCCTGCACCGCGCGCTCGGTGTCGGGCGGCAGCGCCGGCGGCTCGACCACGCCGAGCCGGTTCGCCACCCAGCGCAGCGAGATGCCCTGCATCAGCAGCGATGCCAGCACCACGCCGAACGCGACGTTGAAGAAGCGATAGCTGTCGGGCACCTGCGCCATCAGCGGGAACAGCGCCAGCACGATCGGCACCGCGCCACGCAGCCCCACCCAGCCGATGAACAGCCGCTGCGCCGCGGAGAAGCGCAGCGGCGCCAGGCACAGCCACACCGCCAGCGGCCGCGCGACGAACAGCAGCGCCGCCACCACCGCGATGATCGGCACCGCCATGCCGAGCATCTGCCGCGGCGACACCAGCAGCCCGAGCAGCATGAACAGGCTGGCCTGCGCGGCCCACGCAAAGCCGTCGAGCGCCGACGACGCGCCATGCGCCGCCGCCTCGGCGCGCGCGCGCACCTGCAGCCCGAACAGGTACACCGCGAGGAAGCCCGAGCCCTCGACCAGCCCCGCCGCGGCGAACACCGCCAGCCCGCCCGACAGCACGATCAGCGCGAGCAGGCCGCTGTGCTCGACGGTCAGCGTCAGCCGGTTCAGCAGCCATGCAACGCCCCAGCCGCCGGCCAGCCCGATCGCGAGGCCGAAGCCGGCCTGCTGTGCCAGCAGCAGCGCGAGTTCGCCCGCCCCGGCATGCGTGCGGATCACGGCCGTCATCGCGAGCGTCAGGAACACCGCCATCGGGTCGTTCAGGCCGGACTCCATCTCGAGCGTCGCCGACACCCGCTCCGGCAGCTGGATGCCGGCATGGCGCAGCAGCGAGAACACCGCCGCCGCGTCGGTCGACGCGACGATCGCGCCGAGCAGGAAGCCGTAGCGCCAGTCGACGCCCATCACCGCCATCGCGACCGCGCCGATCACCAGCGCCGTCAGCATCACGCCCAGCGTCGCGAGCCACAGCGCCGGCTTGAGCCCCACGCGCACGCTGGCCATCGGCGTGCTGATGCCGCCTTCGAGCAGGATCACCGCGAGCGCGGCGTTGCCGACCCAGGCCGTCATCTGCGTGTCGTCGAAGCGCAGGCCGCCCGGGCCGTCGACGCCGATCAGCATGCCCGCGGCCAGGAACACCAGCAGGAACGACAGCCCGAGCCGCGCCGAGAACACCCCCGCGAGCAGGCTGACGAACATCAACAGCCCGCTCGCCAGCAGCAGGAGGTGGAAGGCGTGCATCCGGGCGACCTTAGCAGAGGACCCTCAACCCGAGGCACACTGGCGGGCTGATTTCGCTGCAGTCCTTCGCCTACATCCGCCACATCCGCATGAGCCTCGACCTCGATACCGCCGTCTTCACGCTGACCAACGCCGCCGGCCTCTCCATCCAGGTGATGGACCATGGCGCCACCTGGGTGTCCTGCCGCGTGCCGCTGCCCGGCGGCGCAGCGCGCGAGGTGCTGCTGGGCTGTGCGCGCCTCGACGACTACCGCCGGCAGACCGGCTACCTCGGCGCGACCATCGGCCGCTATGCCAACCGCATCGGCGGCGCGCGCTTCCCGCTCGACGGGCGCGAGGTGAGCGTGGCCGCGAACGAAGGCCACAACCAGCTGCACGGCGGGCCGGTCGGCTTCGACAAGCGGCTGTGGACGCTGGTCTCGCACACGCCGGCCGAGCTGGTGCTGTCGCTGGTCAGCGAAGACGGCGACCAGGGCTACCCGGGCCGCATGGAGACCACCGTGCGCTACCGGCTCGGCGACGACCTCAGCGTGCACGTCGAGCTCAGCGCCACCGTCAGCGCGCCGTGCCCGGTCAACCTCACCAACCACGCCTACTTCAACCTCGATGGCGACGCGCCCGCCGGCGACATCCGCGCGCACCGCCTGCGCATCGCGGCGCAGCAGTTCCTGCCGATCGATGCCGAATCGATCCCGACCGGCGAGCGGCGCGACGTGGCCGGCACCGGCTTCGACTTCCGCACGCCGCGCCCGATCGGCGAAGCGCTGATGCGCGACGAGCAGCAGCAGCTCACGCGCGGCTACGACCACTCGTACTGGCTCGACGACGCTTGCGCCGACGGCCGGGCGCCGGCCGCCGAGGTGTTGTCGGGCGACGGCCGCGTCACGCTCGCGCTGCACACGCGGCTGCCGGCGCTGCAGTTCTACAGCGGCAACTACCTGCCCGGCACGCCGACGCGCACGGCCGGCGCCACCTATGCGCAGCACGCCGGCTTCGCGCTCGAGCCGCAGTACTCGCCCGACACGCCGAACCACCCGGAGTGGCCGGGTTGCGTGCTGCGGCCGGGGCAGCGCTTCGAGCAGGCGCTGCACTACGTGTTCGCGGTGCGCTGAAAAGAAACGAAACACAGCGATACCGCCACGACAAGCCGCCGGGTGCCGCAGCGCCGACCATGCAGGCCATGTTCACACCTGCAGGAGGAATCTTCATGCGACCCTGGCTCAAACGCACCCTGATCGGCGTCTTCGGCGCCTCGGCCCTGTTCGGCGGCTTCGCGGCCTGGTCGCAGCACCCGCACGGCTTCGGGCGCTGGGAATCGATGAGCGAGGCCGATGTCGCGCGCTTCAAGTCGCGGGCGATCGACCATGCGACCCGCCGCCTCGACCTCGACGCGGTGCAGCAGGCGCGGCTCGGCGTGCTGATCGACACCTTGCAGCAGCAGCGCCAGGCCTTGCGCGGCAGCGCCGACCCGCGCGCACAGTTCCAGGCGCTGATGGGCGACGGCACCTTCGACCGCTGGCATGCGCAGGACCTGATCAACGGCAAGCTCGCGAGCGTGCGCGACGGCAGCCCGAAGCTGGTGGCGGCGGTCGGGGATTTCTATGACAGCTTGCGGCCGGAGCAGCAGCGGCAGGTGCGAGATTTCCTCCAGCGAAGGCACGGCCCGTGGAGCTGACAATCCGTCCATGCAACGCATCCTGCTGATCGACGACGACGAGCACCTGGCGGGGCCGCTGCGGACCTACTTCCACCGCCATGACCTCGATCTCGATGCAGTGACGAGGCCCAGCGCCGCGCTGCCGCTGCTGCGCGACCACGCCTACGACCTCGCGATCCTCGACGTGATGCTGCCCGAGATGGACGGCTTCCAGGTCTGCCGCGAGATCCGCCGCTTCAGCGACATCCCGATCCTGATGCTGACCGCGCGCGGCGACGTGATGGACCGCGTCGTCGGCATCGAACTCGGCGCCGACGACTACCTGCCCAAGCCCTTCGAGCCGCGCGAGCTGCTGGTGCGCATGCAAGCCATCCTGCGCCGCACGCGGCCGGCCTCGCTGCGCCTCGGCGTCGCGACGGTGCTGAACTTCGACGGCTTGCAGATCGACCTCGAACGCCACGAGGCGCGCCGCGACGGCCAGGTGCTCGAACTCACCAGCACCGAGTTCGCGCTGCTCGCACTGCTGGCCAAGATGCCCGGCCGGGTGTTCACGCGCGAGGAAATCCTCGAACAGCTGCGCGGCCAGTCGGCCGACGACCTCGTCACCCGCGCCGTCGACATCCTCGTCAGCCGGCTGCGCAAGAAGCTCGAACCGCTGGACTGCATCAAGACGCTGCGCAACGCGGGCTACCGCTTCGCCGCGGGGCGCATCGGGAACCCCGCTGAATGAATCCCTGGTCCAGGCCCTGGCACCAGGCCCGCCAGCGGGTCAGGCACTCGCTGAAGTGGAAGCTGGTGCGGCTGTTCCTGCTGCTGGCGATCGGCACCACGGTGATCTTCCTGGTCGGCGTGAAAGAGATCGTGCGCCAGGGCTGGCAGGGCTGGGGCCGGCCGTTGCTGGCCGACTACGTCACGCTGCTGGCCGCCGACATCGGCACACCGCCCGACATCGAGCGCGCGAAGGCGCTGGTCGCGCGGCTGCCGATCTCGCTGCACATCGACGGGCCGCAGGTGCAGTGGGACTCGCACCCCAATTCGCACCCGCAGCGCTCGGCGCCGTGGCAGCGCCTCCCGTCGCCCGGCGACCAAGAGGGGATGATCCACATCCGCACGCTGGCCGACGGCCACCGGCTGGTGTTCGGCCTCGCGCCGCCCAGCCCGGCGGCCCACCCGAAATGGGTCGGCTGGGGCACGCTGACGCTGCTGCTGGTGATCACCTGGCTGGCGTTCGGCCATGTGCGGCGGCTGATGCGCCCGCTGGACGACATCCGCGCCGGCGCGATCCGCTTCGGCCGCGGCGAGTTCGACGACGCGATTCCGGTGCGGCGCGACGACGAGCTGGGCGAACTGGCCCGCCAGGTCAACACGATGGCGCAGGAGATCCGCGCGATGCTCGACGCCAAGCGCGGCCTGCTGCTGGCCATCAGCCATGAGCTGCGCTCGCCGCTGACGCGGGCGCGGGTGAATGCCGAGCTGGTCGACGACAGCCCCGAGCGCAGCGCGCTGCTGCGCGACCTGGCCGAGATGCGCGACCTGGTCAGCGACCTGCTGGAAAGCGAGCGCCTCGCGTCCGGCCATGCCGCGCTGCAGCGCGAGCCGACCGACCTGAACGCGCTGGTCGCCGACACGCTGACGGCGCATTTCGCCGGCCAGCCGGTCGAGCAGCAGCTCGCGCCGGCGCTGCCGATGCTGGCGCTGGACCGGGTGCGGGTGCGGCTGCTGCTGCGCAATGCGGTCGACAACGCGCTGAGGCATGCGGCCGACGCGGCACGGCCGCCGGTCGTCAGCACCCGGCTCGCCGATGACGGCGGCGTGACGCTCACGGTGCGCGACCACGGCCCGGGCGTGCCGCCGGAGCAGCTGGCGCAGCTCAGCGAGGCCTTCTACCGGCTCGACCGCTCGCGCCAGCGCACCACCGGCGGTGTCGGCCTCGGGCTTTACCTGTGCCGGCTGGTCGCGCAGGCGCACGGCAGCGCGCTGCAGATCCGCGCGGCCGAACCGGGACTCGAGGTCTCGGTCAGGTTCGGCGCCACCCCCTCGGACGTGGGGGCCTGAGAGGGCACAAGCGAGGCCAGAACGTGAAGAAGTGACTTTCGGCAGATGTGGAGGGCTCCCCTCCTTTCTAGAGTCCACCCCATCGTCACTGTCTGCCGTCGCGCACCTCCATGAACGCCCTCCCCGTCGAAGAACTGCTGGCGCCGCTCTCCGACGACGCGCCCTGCGGGCCCGATCTGGAGTACGACCCGGCGTTCCTCGCGCTGGAAGAAGCCTCGCGCGGCAAGCCCGAGCAGCAGTTCGGCGACACCGTGATCCCGGCCGAAGACCCCGATTGGCGCACCGTGTTCGAGCAATCCCGCCAGCTCGCCGAACGCACCCGCGACCTGCGCGTGGCGGTGCTGCTGGCCCGCTCCGGCGCCCGCCAGCACGGCGTGACGGTCTATGCCGGCGCGCTGGCGCTGATCGCCGGCCTGCTGGAACGCCACTGGGACCACGCCTACCCGCTGCTCGACGCCGACGACAACAACGACCCGACGATGCGCCTGAACGCGCTGGCGCCGCTGGTCGACCCGTCGTTCGGCCTCGCTGACCTGCGCCACGCCCCGGTCGGCGGCGGCCGCTCCCAGCTCACCGTGCGCCAGATCGAACTCGCCGCCGGCAAGGCCCAGCCCGGCAGCAGCGAAACCGTGCCCACGGCCGAAGGCGTGCAGCAGGCGCTGAAGGCGGCCGAGGCGCAGACCCCCGGCACGCTGGCCGCGCTGAAGCAGACCGGCGACGAGATGGCCCGCATCGAGGCGGTGCTGATCGACAAGGTCGGCGGCAGCCAGGGCCCCGAGCTGCGTCCGCTGCGCGTGCTGGCCCAGTGCCTGGCGAGCGCCGCCGCGCAGGCGCTGGCCTCCGATGCCGACGCGGCCGCCGCTGAAGCCGGCGACGGCGCCGATGCCGGCGGCGCGGCCACCGGCGGCAGCGCCGTCGCGGTCGGCGCACTGCGCAGCCGCGAAGACGTGAGCCGCACGCTCGACCGCGTCTGCGAATGGATCGAACGCAACGAGCCCAGCAACCCGGCGCCGCTGCTGATCCGCCGCGCGCAGCGGCTGATGGGCAAGAATTTCATGGACATCATCCGCGACCTCGCGTCCGACGGCCTCGGCCAGGTCGAACGCATCGCCGGCAGTCCCGACCAGTGAACCAGGTCAACAGGCCCTAAACCACCGAACCCGCCCCAGAGGAGTCCACCATGGCCACCAGCAGTCAGAAATTCATCGCCCGCAACCGTGCGCCGCGCGTCCAGATCGAATACGACGTGGAGCTCTACGGCGCCGAGAAGAAGGTGCAGCTCCCGTTCGTGATGGGCGTGCTGTCCGACTTGTCGGGCAAGCCGGCCGATCCGCTCGCGCCCGTGGCCGACCGCAAGTTCCTCGAGTTCGACGTCGACAACTTCGACAGCCGCATGAAGTCGATGAAGCCGCGCGTCGCGTTCCAGGTGCCCAACACGCTGACCGGCGAAGGCAACGTCAGCGTCGACCTCACCTTCAACAGCATGGACGACTTCTCGCCGGCCGCCATCGCGCGCAACAACGACGCGCTGCGCAAGCTGCTCGAAGCCCGCCAGCAGCTGTCGAACCTGATCACCTACATGGACGGCAAGAGCGGCGCCGAGGAACTGCTGGCCAAGGTGATGGCCGACCCGGCGCTGCTGAGCAGCCTGGCCGGGGCCAAGAAGGCCGGCGACGAGCCGAAGGCCGAGTAAGCGCAGCGCGTCACAGGAGAAAGACATGGCAGAAGCACAGAACCAATCCTCCGCGCTGCAGGGCGTCGAATTCCAGGGCGGCGATTTCGCGAGCCTGTTGAACAAGGAATTCAAGCCCAAGAGCGACGAGGCGAAATCCGCGGTCGAGACGGCCATCCTGACGCTGGCGCAGCAGGCGCTGTCGCAGACCAAGCTGATCGGCACCGATGTCGTCAACTCGATCGAGGCGATGATCGCCGAGCTCGACAAGAAGCTCAGCGAGCAGATCAACCTGATCATGCACCACCCCGAATTCCAGCAACTGGAAAGCGCGTGGCGCGGGCTGCACCACCTCGTCAACAACACCGAGAGCGACGAGCAGCTGAAGATCCGCGTGATGAACATCAGCAAGCAGGAACTCGGCAAGACGCTGAAGCGCTACAAGGGCACGGCCTGGGACCAGAGCCCGATCTTCAAGCGCGTCTATGAAGAAGAGTTCGGCCAGTTCGGCGGCGAACCCTTCGGCTGCCTGGTCGGCGACTACTACTTCGGCCAGACCCCGCCCGACGTCGAGCTGCTGGGCGAGATCGCCAAGGTCTCGGCTGCGGCCCACTCGCCGTTCATCGCCGCCGCCGACCCGGGCCTGATGCAGATGGGCTCGTGGCAGGAACTCGCGAACCCGCGCGACCTGAGCAAGATCTTCACGACGCCCGAATACGCCGGCTGGCGCTCGCTGCGCGAATCGGACGACGCCCGCTACATCGGCCTCGCGATGCCGCGCTTCCTGGCGCGCATCCCGTACGGCGCGAAGACCAACCCGGTCGAGGCATTCAACTTCGAAGAAGACACCGGCGGCGCCGACCACACCAAGTACACCTGGGCGAACTCGGCGTACGCGATGGCGGTCAACATCAATCGTTCTTTCAAACAGTACGGCTGGTGCTCCCGCATCCGCGGCATCGAGTCGGGCGGTGCGGTCGAAGGCCTGCCGACGCATACCTTCCCGACCGACGACGGCGGTGTCGACATGAAGTGCCCGACCGAGATCGCGATCAGCGACCGGCGCGAGGCCGAGCTGGCCAAGAACGGCTTCATGCCGCTGGTGCACCGCAAGAACTCCGACTTCGCGGCCTTCATCGGTGCGCAGTCGCTGCAGAAGCCGGCCGAGTACGACGACCCGGACGCGAGCGCCAACGCCAACCTGGCCGCGCGCCTGCCGTACCTGTTCGCGACCTGCCGCTTCGCGCACTACCTGAAGTGCATCGTGCGCGACAAGGTGGGCTCGTTCAAGGAGCGCGACGAAGTGCAGCGCTGGCTGCAGGACTGGATCATGAATTACGTCGATGGGGATCCTGCCCACTCGTCGGAAGACACCAAGGCACGTCGCCCGCTGGCGGCGGCCGAGGTGGTGGTGGAAGAGGTCGAGGGCAACCCGGGCTACTACAGCTCGAAGTTCTTCCTGCGCCCCCACTACCAGCTGGAAGGTTTGACAGTGTCTCTGCGCCTGGTGTCGAAGCTGCCCTCGCAGAAGGTGGCCTGACACACAGGTGCAGGAAAGCGTGGCCGACGTGGAACCTCCCACGGCGTGCCGCGCGAATCGCAGCCCGGGAGGTTCAGCTTGCCGGGAAACGAAACAGAAACGCCGGGCGCGCGACGGAATCACCCAGACGTCGCGGCACCCCTCTCCCGGCATCCCACAAGCGGGTCAACTTAGTTGAAGGAGAAGCATCATGGCTGTAGACATGTTCATCAAGATCGGTGACATCAAGGGCGAGTCGAAGGACAGCTCGCACAAGGACGAGATCGACGTCCTGGCATGGAACTGGGGCTGCGCACAGAGCGCCTCGTTCGGCAACGGCGCCGGCGGCGGTTCGGGCAAGGTCAGCATCCAGGACCTGTCGCTGACCAAGTACGTCGACGCATCGTCGACCGCACTGGCGATGGCCAGCTTCAAGGGCACGCACATCAAGCAGGCCGTGCTGACCGTGCGCAAGGCCGGCGACAAGCCGCTCGAGTACATCAAGATCACGCTCGAGAGCGTCATCGTGTCGTCGCTGTCGACCGGCGGCAGCGGTGGTGAAGACCGGCTGACGGAAAACATCAGCCTGAACTTCGCGAAGTTCAAGATGGAATACACCACGCAGTCGGACACCGGCGGCAAGGGTTCCACCAGCACCGTCGGCATCGATCGCGAGAAGAACGAAGTCAAGTGATCGGTCGCAGGCTTCCTGCGCACGCCACGGATCGGCCTTCGGGCCTTTTCGTGGCGATCCCTTTTTGAAAACGCCAGCAAGGAAAGACCATGGCCAAGGCCGACATGTACCTGAAGGTCGAGGGCACGGCGCAGGGCCCGATCAAGGGCGAATCGCGCGATGCCAATCACACCGACGAGATCGAGGTCGTCGGCTGGAGCTGGGGCCTGGACGGCAATGCCACGGCCTTCGGCAGCGCGGCCGCCCGCACGACGATGCAGGAACTGGTCGTGCGCAAGCGCGTCGATTCGGCCAGCACCGGCCTGATGTCGGCGCTGCGCAGCAATGAAGTCATCAAGAAGGCGACGCTGGCGGTGCACAAGGCCGGCGGCGCCGCATCGATCCCGTACCTGACGATCACCGCCGAGAAGGCGCGCATCCTGTCGCACCGGCTGCGCAACGAGACCGATGGCGCACCGGAGCTGATCGAGGAGATCCGCATCGCGTTCTTCAAGGTGAAGGTCGAGTACCGCGCACAGGACTTGGCAGGCGCCGCCAAGGGCGTCAACACCTTCGAGAACGAAGTACAGGCAGCTTGACATGACGCCCGTCCAAGCTGCCGAGCAGGCCCTGAAAGAGGGCCGCACCGATGCCGCATTGAAGAGCCTGCAGGATGGCGTGCGCGCCAAGCCGGCGGACCCGAAGCTGCGCGTCTTCCTGTTCCAGCTGCTGTGCGTGCTCGGCCAGTGGCCGCGCGCGATGACGCAGCTGGAGGTGTGCGGCGAGCTCGACGCGTCGACGCTGCCGATGGTCAACACCTACCGCGAGGCGCTGAAGTGCGAGACGCTGCGCGAGGCGGTGTTTGCCGGCAAGACCACGCCGATGGTGTTCGGCCGACCGCAGGCCTGGGTGGCCTGGCTGGTCGAGGCGCTGATGGCCGATGCGCGGGGCGATGCGGCGCTGGCCGCGAAGCTGCGCACCGATGCGTTCGAGGCCGCGCCGCCGACGCCGGGCACGCTGAACGGCCAGCCGTTCGACTGGATCGCCGATGCCGATTCGCGGCTCGGCCCGGTGCTCGAGGCGCTGATCAACGGCCGCTACTGCTGGGTGCCGTTCAGCGCGCTGGCGAAGATCACGATCGAGGAACCGGCCGACCTGCGCGACATGGTATGGAGCGCCGCGCAGCTCGAATTCACCAACGGCGGCCAGTCGGTCGCGTTGATCCCGACCCGCTACCCCGGCACCGCGACCGAAGGCGATGCGCTCGCGCAGCTGGCGCGCCGCACCGAGTGGCAGGCACTGAATGAAGAGCACTTCCGCGGCATCGGCCAGCGCGTGCTGGCGCTCGGCGAGCACGACAGCGACCTGCTCGCGGTGCGCGAGATCACGCTCGATCCGCTGCCGGTGCCCGACGACGACGACCCCGTTGCACCGTGACCCAAGAGGTACGTGATCGCCTGCAGCCGGTCCTGCTCGACCGCCTGACCGACCTCGAGCCGCATTCGCGCGTCGAGTCGGACGACAGCCGCGTGATGAACAAGGCGCAGATCCGCGAGGCGGTGCTGCGCGACCTGTCGTGGCTGCTGAATGCCGTGAAGCCGATGCCGCTGCTGTCGGAGCAGTACCCGCTGGCGGGCGAATCGGTGATCAACTTCGGGCTGCCGCCGATGTCGGGCCAGCTCGCGTCGCGCATCGACGTGCCGCTGCTCGAACGCACCATCAAGCAGGCCATCCTGCGCTTCGAGCCGCGCGTGATGGAAGACTCGCTCGACGTGCGTGCGCTCGAGCCGTCCAGCGTGCTCGACACGCACAACGTGATCGAGTTCGAGATCCGCGGCTTCATGTGGGCCCAGCCGGTGCCGCTGGAGCTGCTGCTGCGCACCCAGGTCGACCTGGAAGCCGGCCAGATCCAGGTGCGCGACGCCGCGAGCAGCAGCCTCAAACGCAAGACCTGACGCGCCCGCCAGCATGGATCCGAATCTCCTGCGCCTGTACAACGACGAACTCGGCCACCTGAAAGAGGTCGGCGCCGAGTTCGCGAAAGAGTTCCCGAAGATCGCCGCGCGCCTGTCGATGGACGGCGTCGAGGTCACCGACCCGTATGTCGAGCGCCTGCTGGAGGGCTTCGCCTTCCTGGCTGCGCGCGTGCAGCTGAAGATCGACGCCGAGCACCCGCGGCTGATCCAGCACCTGCTCGAGACCGTCTACCCCGGCTTCCTGTCGCCGATGCCGTCGACGATGATCGCGCGCATGCGGCCCGATCCGCTCGACCCGAACCTGGCGCGCGGCTTCAGCGTGAAGCGCGGCAGCGCGCTGCACAGCGACATGCTGCGCGGCCAGAACACCCGCTGCGAATTCCGCACCGCGCACGACGTGACGCTGTGGCCGGTCGAGATCGACGCGGTGCAGTACTTCACGCACGCGCCCGACCTGCCGATCGCACACCTGCCGCCGGCCCGCCAGGTGCGCGGCGGGCTGCGCATCCGGCTGAAGGCGAGCGCCGGCCTCAAGTTCAGCCAGCTGCCGATGGAGCAGCTGAGCTTCTACATCAGCGCCGGCGACGACGTCGCGTTCCGCCTGCACGAGCTGGTGCTGGGCGCGAGCCTCGCGACCTGGGTGCAGGGCGGCGCGTCGCGTTCGCCGAACCAGGGCTATGCCGACGCCGCGTCGGTCGAGGCTGTCGGCTACGACGACGACCAGGCGCTGCTGCCCGACACGCTGCGCGGCTTCAGCGGCCACCGGCTGCTGCAGGAATACGCGGCGCTGCCGCAGCGCTTCCTGTTCTTCTCGGTCACCGACTTGGCGCGGCGGCTGGCGCGCATCGAGAGCAGCGAATGCGAGATCGTGCTGCTGTTCGGGCGCGGCGAGCCGGCGCTCGAATCGCTGGTCGATGCGAACAGCCTCGCGCTGTATTGCACGCCGGCGATCAACCTGTTCCCGAAGCGGCTCGATCGCATCCAGCTCGGCCCGGGCAGCTTCGAGCACCATGCGGTGCCCGACCGCACGCGGCCGATGGACTACGAGGTCCACACGATCGAGAGCGTGACCGGCTTCGGCACCGGCCAGGTCGCCGAGCAGCGCTTTCTGCCGCTGTATGCCACCTTCCACGAAGAGTCGCGCAACCACGGCGCGTTCTACACGCTGCGCCGCGAGCCGCGCCTGCTGTCGAGCCGGCAGCGCCTCGAAGGCCCGCGCTCGGCCTACATCGGCCAGGAGGTGTTCCTGTCGCTGGTCGACCCGCGCAACGCACCGTACCGCGAAGACATCCGCCAGGTCTCGCTGACCGCGCTGGTCACCAACCGCGACCTGCCGACGCTGCTGCCCGGCTCGGCCAGCACCTGGGCGCTCGACGTCGCCGGGCCGGCCGGCCGCATCGAGACGATGCGCGGCCCGTCGCGGCCGGTGCAGCGCATCGCGCGCGGCGATGTCGGCTGGTCGCTGGTGAGCCTGTTGACGCTGAACTACCTGAGCATCGCCGGCGAAGACCCGCGCCGCGCCGCCTCGGCGCTGCGCAGCCTGATGGCGCTGCACGGGCCGGAGCAGGACGTCAGCTGGGCCAAGCAGGTCGAGGGCATCCAGGAGGTGGACGCGCGCGCGGTGGTGCGCCGCCTGCCCTTCCCCGGGCCGCTGACCTTCGGCTGCGGCGTCGAGGTGACGACCACCGTCGACGAGCTCGGCTTCCAGGGCTCGAGCGCCTTTTTGCTCGGCTGCGTGCTGGAGCACTTCTACGCCCGGCATGCGTCGGCCAACAGCTTTTCAGAAACCATCGTCCGCTCGGCGACGCGCGGCGAGATCCTCCGATCGCAACCGCGCATCGGATCGAAGGCGATGCTGTGAGCACGCCGCCGCCCGACCCACAGGCCCTGCACGAACGCCGCACCCGGCTGTTCGACGAGATCGCGAAGCAGCCTTGGGCGCACGACTTCTTCGCGGTGATGCGCCAGATCGACGCGCTGTGGCCGCAGTCGCCGCGGCTCGGCTCGGCGCTGCGGCCCGGCGCCGAGCCGGTGCGGCTGGGCCAGGACCCGGAGCTCGATTTCGCGCCGGCCGGCGTGATGTCGTTCGAAGCGAACGAGCGCAACGTGCCGCGCATCGGCGTGCGCTTCTTCGGGCTGTTCGGCCCGATGGGGCCGCTGCCGCTGCACTACACCGAACACGCGCGCGACCGGCTGCGCAACCACGGCGACGCCACCTTCGCGCGCTTCGCCGACATGTTCCACCACCGCATGCTGCTGCTGTTCTACCGCGCCTGGGCGCAGTCGCAGCCGGCCGTGCAGGCCGACCGCGCGAGCGACGACCAGTTCGCCAAGTGGGTCAGCGCGCTGTTCGGCCAGGCGCCCGCCACGCTGCGCCGCGCCGACCAGGTGCCCGATGCCGCCAAGCGCTTCGTGGGCGGCCACCTGGCGAGCGCGACGCGCCGGCCCGAATCGATCGTCAAGGTGCTGCGCCAGTACTTCGCGGTGCCGATCCGCGTCGAGGCGCACGTCGGCCACTGGCTGCCGCTGCGCCCCGAAGACCGCACCCGCCTCGGCGGCCGCGGCAGCATGGGCGCGGCGCTCGGTGTCTCGGCAGTGGCCGGCAGCAAGGTCTGGGACCGCCAGTACAAGCTGCGGCTGCACATCGGCCCGCTGACGCTCGCGCAGTACCGCCAGTTCCTGCCCGGCCAGCGCTCGCTCGTCGAGCTGCGCGACTGGATGCGCCAGCTGCTCGGCTTCGAGATGCTGTGGGACCTGCGGCTAATCCTGCAGGGCAGCGCGGTGCCGGCACTCGGCCTGTCGAACGCCGCCCCGGCCGCGCTCGGGCTGACCAGCTGGCTCGGCCGCAAGACACCGCATCCCGACCGCGGCGAACTCCTCCTGAACCCGGCGCAGATGCATGCCGCTGGTTCGCATTCCTCCACCTAAGGGACCCAAGGAACGACCATGGCTGAAATCAGTCGCACCGCCCTCTTCGGCAAGCTCAACCCGATCGCCTACAAGGCCATCGAAGGCGCCACGGTGTTCTGCAAGCTGCGCGGCAACCCGTACGTCGAGCTGCAGCACTGGATCTACCAGATCCTCAACGGCAACGACAGCGACCTGCACCGCATCGTCAAGCACTACGAGCTCGACGGCGCGCAGCTGGTGGCCGACCTGACGCAGTCGCTCGACCGGCTGCCGCGCGGCGCCACCTCGGTGACCGACCTGTCGAGCATCGTCGAGAACGCGGTCGAGCGCGGCTGGGTCTACGGCTCGCTGATGTTCGGCGACCGCCAGGTGCGCACCGGCTACCTGCTGGTGGGCGCGCTGAAGACGCCGTCGCTGCGCAATGCGCTGCTGGCCATCAGCAAGCAGTTCGAGCGCATCAAGCTCGACGACCTGATCGACCGCTTCGGCTCGCTGCTGGCCAGCTCGCCCGAGCATGCGCAGGCCGCCAGCGACGGTGGCGCGCCGGGCGAGGCCAGTGAGGCCATCGCGCCGGCGGCGATGGGCAAGCAGGAGGCGCTGAAGCGCTTCACGACCGACCTGACCGAGCAGGCCCGCGGCGGCACGATGGACCCGATCGTCGGCCGCGACGACGAGATCCGCCAGGTGGTCGACATCCTGATGCGCCGGCGCCAGAACAACCCGATCCTGGTCGGCGAGGCCGGCGTCGGCAAGACCGCCATCGTCGAGGGCTTCGCGCAGCGCATCGCGCGCGGCGACGTGCCGCCGGCCCTGAAGGACGTGGAACTGCGCGCGCTCGACGTCGGCCTGCTGCAGGCCGGCGCCAGCATGAAGGGCGAGTTCGAGCAGCGGCTGCGCTCGGTGATCGACGAGGTGCAGGCGAGCGCGAAGCCCATCATCCTGTTCATCGACGAGACGCACACGCTGGTGGGCGCCGGCGGCGCGGCCGGCACCGGCGATGCCGCCAACCTGCTGAAGCCGGCGCTCGCGCGCGGCCAGTTGCGCACCATCGGCGCGACCACCTTCGCCGAGTACAAGAAGTACATCGAGAAAGACCCGGCGCTGACGCGGCGCTTCCAGAGCGTGCAGGTCGACGAGCCGGACGAGCCGAAGGCCATCCTGATGATGCGCGGCGTGGCGTCGACGATGGAGAAGCACCACAAGGTGCAGATCCTCGACGAGGCGCTCGAGGCGGCGGTGAAGCTGAGCCACCGCTACATCCCGGCGCGCCAGCTGCCGGACAAATCGGTCAGCCTGCTCGACACCGCGTGCGCGCGTGTCGCGGTGAGCCTGCATGCGACGCCCGCCGAGGTGGACGACTGCAGCAAGCGCATCGAGGCGTTGGAGACCGAGCAGGGCATCATCGGCCGCGAGTCGGCGATCGGCATCGACACGCGCGAGCGCAGCGCGCTCGTCACCGAGCAGCTCGGCATCGAGCGCAAGCGGCTCGACGAACTGAAGACGCGCTGGGCGGCCGAGAAGGGCCTGGTCGACACGCTGCTCGCGCTGCGCTCGAAGCTGCGCGGCGCGGCCGGCGCGGTCGAAGGCACCGGCAGCGCGCTGGAGAAGAACGCCGAGAAGGTTGCAGCGACGGTGGCGGCCGAGACACCGAAGCTGTCCGATGAAGACCGCGCCGCGACGCTGGCCGAGCTGAAGCAGGTGCAGGCCGAGCTGGCCACGCTGCAAGGCGAGCACCCGCTGATCCTGCCGACGGTCGACTACCAGGCGGTAGCCAGCGTGGTCGGCGACTGGACCGGCATCCCGGTCGGCCGCATGGCGCGCAACGAGATGGAAACGATCCTGAAGGTCGCGTCGCTGCTGAGCCAGCGCGTGATCGGCCAGGACCATGCGATGGAGATGATCGCCAAGCGCATCCAGACCTCGCGGGCCGGGCTCGACAACCCGAGCAAGCCGATCGGCGTCTTCATGCTGGCCGGCACCTCCGGCGTCGGCAAGACCGAGACGGCGCTCGCGCTGGCCGAGGCCTTGTACGGCGGTGAGCAGAACCTGATCACGATCAACATGAGCGAGTTCCAGGAGGCGCACACCGTCTCGACGCTGAAAGGCGCGCCCCCCGGCTACGTCGGCTACGGCGAAGGCGGCGTGCTGACCGAGGCGGTGCGGCGCAAGCCGTATTCGGTGGTGCTGCTCGACGAGGTCGAGAAGGCGCACCCCGACGTGCACGAGATGTTCTTCCAGGTGTTTGACAAGGGCTTCATGGAAGACGGCGAAGGCCGCTTCATCGACTTCAAGAACACGCTGATCCTGCTGACGACGAACGCCGGTACCGAGCTGATCGCCAACATGTGCAAGGACCCGGAGCTGATGCCCGAGGCCGAGGGGCTGGCGAAGGCGCTGCGCGAGCCGCTGCTGAAGATCTTCCCGCCGGCGCTGCTCGGCCGGCTGGTGACGATCCCGTACTACCCGCTGTCGGACGAGATGCTCGGGCAGATCGTCAAGCTGCAGCTCGGGCGCATCAAGAAGCGCGTCGAGACGCGCTACAAGATTCCGTTCGAGGTCGGCGACGACGTGGTCAAGCTGGTCGTGAGCCGCTGCACCGAGAGCGAATCGGGCGGCCGCATGATCGACGCGATCCTGACCAACACGATGCTGCCGGACATCTCGAAGGAATTCCTGACGCGGATGATGGACGGCACGCCGATCGAGCGCGTGAAGGTCAGCGTCGTCGACAACAACTTCCACTACGGGTTCTGAGGAAACATCCATGGCCCTCTTCGACAGCAAGCCCAAGGTCGCCCCGTACGTTGCACCGACCGGCCCGGTCACGATGGACAGGACGCAGTTCATCAACACGGTGCGACCGCGGCCGATCTACCGGCAGTACAGCCAGGCAGTGGGCCTGCTGCCGGCCGGTGTCGCGTTCGACAACGCCTTCACCGAATCGCTGCGTGCGATGGGCGCCGACGGCTTCTGGCACTTCGGCACCAATGCGAACTTCGGCAACCCGAGCGCGCTGCGCTTTGCCGATGCGGCCGGCCTGAACTTCTTCATGACCGCGATCGAGGGCATGTTCGAGATGGACCTGAAGCTGATCGAGCGGCGCGCGGCCTACGCGAACGGCTTGAAGGGCAAGGCCGGCTCCAAGCTGCTGCTGCCGCAGCTGCGGGCCGAGACGCAGTCCGAGGACAGCTACTACCAGGCGCCGATACCGGTGGCCCCGAAGCCCGGCGTGCCGGCGGTGCCGCCGCGCTCCGAGCGCTCGCTCGACCAGGCCCGGGGCCTGGCCTGGCTGACGAACGGCGTGCAGGGCGACGCGTCGGCCTACTCGCAGGTGCTGCTCGGGCTGGTCAAGCGCGACGGCAGCTTCCCGCTGGGCGGCAACCTCGCGCCGCTGCAGGCGGCCTGGCAGCGGATGGTGCCGCTGGCACCGGCCTATCGGGGCTGGAACAACGCCGCCGGCATGCAGAAGTACCCGTCGAACGTCGGCGGTGCGAAGGTGCTGGGCGACGTGCTGTCCGACCTGAGCACCTCGCCGATGCCGGCGCAGGGCAGCGACGACTGGTACGAGCTGGCGCTGTACCTGATGGGCGCGATCATCACAACGCAGGCCTTCACCGACGGCAACAAGCGCGCCGCCCGGCTGGCCTACGTGCTGATGCTGCTGAGCGGCGGCGTGCCGATGATCGTGCCGAACAACCGCCTGGGCGCGACGCTCGGGGACATGTGAGTCCTGAGGACCGCACCGTGAGCGAACCCGCTGACCTCGGCCTCGACGAAGCGCTGCAGTTCGCGATCGGGCTGCACCAGAACCAGCAGCTCGAAGGCGCCGAGCAGGTCTACCGCCGCGTGCTCGCGGTGGCGCCGGACCACCCCGACGCGCTGCACCTGCTGGGCATGGTGCTGCACCAGACCGGCCGCGGCGACGAAGGCATCGCGTCGATCCGGCGCGCGATCGAGCTGGTGCCTGATTACGCGGGCTACCACAACAACCTCGGCAACATCCATGTGTCGCGCCACGAACTGCCCGAGGCCACCGCGGCCTACGAGCGCGCGGGCGCGCTGCAGCCGGGCAGCGCCGACCTGCAGAACAACCTCGGCTCGCTGTACCGCGCGCAGAAGCGCCCGGCCGACGCGCGGGCCGCGTACCTGCGCGCGATCGAGCTCGACCCGCGGCACCTGAACGCGCACAACAACCTCGGGTTGCTGGCGGCCGCGCAGGACGACCTGCCGGAGTCGATCCGCTGGTACTGCAAGTCGATCGAGCTGCTGCCCGAGCACCCGGACGGCCGCAAGCTGCTGGGCATGACCTACTACACGATGGGCAAGGTGCGCGAGGCGGCCGAGGTGTTCCGCCAGTGGCTGGCCGAGGAGCCGGGCCACCCGATGGCGCAGCACATGTTCGCGGCGTGTTCCGGCAGCGGTGCGCCGGAGCGGGCCTCGGACGACTACGTCGAATACACCTTCGACCACTTTGCCGACAGCTTCGAGACGCAGCTGAACGAGCGGCTCGACTACCGCGCGCCGCAGCTGTGCGCGCAGATGCTCGCGCGGCTGCTGCCGCCGGCGGCGAAGCAGTTCACCGTGCTGGATGCCGGTTGCGGCACCGGCCTGTGCGGCCCGCTGGTGGCGCCGTGGGCGCGCGTGCTGGCCGGCGTGGACCTGTCGGGCGGCATGCTGAAGCACGCTCAGACCAAGGGCGTCTACGGCGACCTGTACAAGGCCGAGCTGACCGAGTTCCTGCGCGAATCACCGGGCCAGTGGGACGTGATGCTGTCGGCCGACACGCTGTGCTACTTCGGCGACCTGATGCCGTTGATGGCGGCGGCGAGCGGCTCGGTGAAGGCGGGCGGGCTGATGGTGTTCACCGTCGAGGCGCTGCCCGACGACCGCCCGGAGATGTTCCACCTGGAGCCGCACGGCCGCTATGCGCATGCGCGGGCGCACGTGGAGGCGGCGCTGGCGGCGAACGGGTTCACGCTGGTGGAGATCGGCCGCGAGACGCTGCGGCAGGAGGGTGGGAAGCCGGTGACGGGGTGGTTGGTGGCAGCTCGGCGGTGAGGCATCAGCGGCTCGACCGTCCCCTGTTGGCGGAGCGGGCTGTCGGAGGAATGGAAAGAGGTCCTTCAGTCGTCAATTCGATGAGATGGCGTGGACTGAATGCTTGATCGGTGACCGACGCGCCCTGGATGCGGTCGATCCTGTAGGCGCGAGACTCCCCGGAATCGCTGCGTGTCGCATACAGAACGAAATTCCCATCGCGCGTTTCCCTGAGCGAGTACGGCTCGATCCGGCGCGCGCTGCCGTCGTAGGCCAGATCGACGCAAAGGTGATTGGCCGCTGCGAATCGAATGATCTCCAGCGGGCCTCGGGTTCGCATCGGAATGCCACGCGGAAGCTCACGCGTACGGACCGTGATTTCGGCGCCACTGGTCGAGATCGCGGCGGGATGAGGCACTTCCTCACCACCCATGATCCAGGCAAATACCTCCGGCAACGCCGCCCAGAAGTCCGCGACAGGCGGAAGCACCGGCAACTGATGGCCGAGCATGTTGTCCCACATCGCTTCCAGATCGCTCCGGTGCGGTTCAAGGCTTTCGAGCGAGGGCAAGGCGATGCCTTTGTAGTCGCACTTCCTTGTCAGCACATCGCGCAGCAATGCCGCCGAGGGCCGCGTATCGCCGTGGCGGTAGAGGTTGATGACGTCATAGAGATCACGCGGACGCGTGCGCTCTCCAAGTGCACGGATCTTTTCGCCGAACGCCTCTTCATAGGCATAGCTGTTGATCCACATGCCGCCTTCAGGACTGTCGGTGTACGGGTGGAACACAGCACGCCTGACAGAGGGAAGCACGAGCGCTTCGTCGGCCGTGAGATCGAGCTTGATCTTCGGCCAACCGCCCGCCCCCGACGTCGGCGAGACGGGGCCGCGATAGCCAACCTTGCCCTGGCACGAAAGGCGGCCTCGCGGATTCTTGTAGATGTCGAAAGACAGTTGATCCGCAGGAAGAGCAAGGCCGGACTCGTCGGACACCCACTCGACAACGTCACCCAGCACGCGCCGCAGAAAGCCTTGATCGAGGCCGGCTTCATCGCGCAGCGTGAAGTCGAGGTCCTCCGAGAAGCGGTAGGTCTCGAAGTAGCACTTCTTCAGGCAGGTACCGCCCTTGAACACCCATGCGTCTGCGAGCTCCGGATGCGCGTGAATCCCTGCCAGCAACCACCCGAGGACATAGTCCTTCTCGACGACGCTTGGCTGCAAGCCGAGCGATGACGCTGTCTCGAGAATCTCGCGCTTGTCGATCATGCAAGCCGCTCCTTCCAGCGTGCAGGAACCCACAGGTTCCACGCGGTGACGAGCTGACCACAGTCCAGCCCGGGATCCAGCTTGGCATTGCCCTGGGTCATGCGCTCGCGGCAGGCCGCAGCGAGCGCTTCATCGTGAAGGTGCACTTCCGCCAGGAAGCCAAGGCGTTTGAAGATGGCGCCGTTGCCGAAATTCGCAGCGTGCGCAAGCAACAATTCCTGATCGGCATGGCGCAGCTTCCGATACTCGAGAAGGCAGTCTGCGACGTGATCAATGCCGCCTCCCGTCTGCGGCAATGCGAGCATGTCGATCAACGTGCGCGCAGGATCCGAAAGGTTGACTCGCGTCGTTCCGCGCCACACCGCTTTGACGCCGAAGTAGCGCTTCTTCGAAAGGTGATGGGCGAGGAAGGTCACGCCCTGCGCAATCACACGGTGCTCGCCGACGCGCCGCGTTGTGAAGACCACGGTTTCGTTGAACAGTTGCTCCGTGAGGTCCCAATGGTGGGCAGCAGTCCAGCCGCCGATGTACGCCTCGCCGAAAAGAGAAGGCACCAGCACCCACGGGTCGCTGACCACCTGATTGCTTGTTGCCAGGTCGAGTGGCACGGGAACATACAGTCCATGCCCGATGCGGCGCATCCAGCCTTGGCTGGACCATCGGGAAAGAAGCTTCGCCGCTGCGTTGCGGTCGAGTTCAAGCGACTGCGCCGCAGTCTCTATGGAAATCACGTCCTTTGTGGCGCGCAGGACTGTGGCCAGACGAGCCCTGTTGGCTGGTAAAACTCCGTTCATGACTACAAAATAACACGCGAAATTCCCATTTTCAAGGAATTTCGCGCATTGCCATGTAGTTCAACGCTGGCGAACGGGCGCTGCGCTCACAGCGACTCCAGAAACGCCACCACCGCATCGCGATCCGCCTTGCTCATCGCCTCGAACTTCGCTCGGCTGCCACTGCCCTCGCCGCCGTGCCAGCCGATGGCCTCCACCAGCGTCCGCGCCCGCCCGTCGTGCAGGTAGCGCACGGGGCTCGCATCCGCGAAGCCGGTTTCCTTCTGCACGTACTTCAGCGAGCCCAGGCCCCACAGCGGCTGCGTGCGCCACATGCTCGGGCCCGCCTGGCCTTCGGTCATCGTGTCGGCCAGCTCCGCGCCCATGTCGTGCAGCAGCACGTCGGTGTACGGGTGGATGGTCTGGTTGCGCAGTTCCTGGAACGGGTGATTCGCGCCCGTCTTCAGTTCGGCGGTGTGGCACCCGGTGCAACCCGCCTGCGCGAACAGCTGGTTGCCGCGCGCGATGGCCGTGCGCGTCGCATCGCTGATGTCGTGCTCGGGCGGAGTGACCRTGCCGTCGGTGTAGCCGCTCGCGTACTTGCGCTGCGCCGGCACGCCCAGCAGTTGCAGGTACGAGGCCACGCGTTCCAGCTCCAGGTCGCTCATCGACGGCGTCGCGGTGCTGGTCTTGCAATCGGCGGCGCCGCGCAGGCAGCCCAGCGACTTGAAGGCCGGGCTGGTGACACCCATGTCCTGCAGGAAGGCCCCCGCCGCCTGCTGGCGCACGGTCGCCTTGCCGGCCTTCCAGCCGTAGCGGCCAAGGTGGCGCTGGCCGGTCTCGGGGTCGATCGACCAGTTCGGCACGCCGCGGATGCCGTCGCCGTTCGCATCCTGCGGATCGGCCTGCGCAAGGATCGTGGTCTCGTCCAGCGCCTCGATCAGCCCCATGCCCACCACCTGCGGCGCCTGCCGCACCGACAACTGCGCCGGCACCGGTCCCTTGAACGCATAGACCGGCTTCTGCAGCTCGACCGTCTCGCCACCGGCCAGCGTGCGCACCGTCTTCACGAACGACTGGATCGAGACCCCGTAGTCGGGCGCCCCGGCCGTGCGCGACAGCTGCTGCACGTTGACGCCGTAGGTCGCGTCGGGCGTCACGCCTGACGTGCTGCTGGCCGCTGCGGTCAGCACCGCGAACTTGTTCAGCGGCGTACCGATGTCGGCCGCCGGGCTGCGGCCGTTCAAGGTGTGGCAGCCCAGGCAGCGCACTTCGTTGAAGCGTTCGCCCAGCTGGTTCGCATGCGCGGTGAACACCGGGTTCACCGTCGGGCTCTCGGAGTGCTTGCCATCGAGGAACGAGGTGTGGAACAGCCGGCGCCCTTCGACGAAGCGCTGCATGTTGGCGATGCCGATGTTGTTGGCCGCCTGCTGGAACACGCGGTGCGGCTCTTCCGAATAGTTGTACGAGACGCTGGCCTGGCCGCCCAGCAGCGCGTCGTCGGGCAGCGGCGTGGTGTCGAGCTTCGGCGCGATGCCGTACCACGGCACCATGCCCTTGCCCACCACGTAGAGCTGCTCGAACGAATAGTCGCGGTTGTGGCCGCCATCGATCAGCGCGATGTCGGTGCCGGGCGTGTAGTCGAGGAACACGCCGGGCGACATCTCGATCTTGTCGCCGAGCTTCAGCTTGTTGTTCGCCCGCGTGATGCCCTGGTACTGCGCCTCGTCGGCCATGCGCCAGTAGTCGGTGATGCTCTGCGCCACGCACAGGTCGGCGATCGCGGTGGCGGGGTTGCAGCGCTGCGTGCCGTCCTTCGGGTTGGTGTAGCCGACGCCCATCTTCCAGCCGTACTCGATGACGTTCGGGTCCAGCCGGCGGAAAGCGCTGAAGCTGTTGTTGATCATCGTGCCGACGTTCGGCTTCAGGTAGGCAGTGATCTTCTGGCGGCCGGCCGGCACCTCGTCGCGGATCACCAGGCCGAAGGTGCGGTTCTGGAAGTAGAACGGCGGAAAGGCGAAGTAGCTGCCCGGTCCCTTGTCGACGGTGTCGGTCCACGGCTCGCCGCCTTCGCGCGCATGGCGCGGGGTCGGGCGAAAGCCGGCGTACGTGACCAGCGTGCCGTCGGCCTCGGTGACCTGGATCTGCTCGATCACCTGAGTGCTGCTGGTGAACAGCGGCACGTAGTCGGTCGCACCGGTGTCGGCCGGTGCGGGCGCGGGCGCCGACGAGACGGGGGTGCTGGGGGACGGTGCGGGGGCTGGCGCTGGTGCCGGCGCTGGGGACGGAGCAGGCGCCGGGGCGGGCGCCGCCGAAGGTGTCGGCGCCGGAGCGGGTGCGGGTACCGGCGAAGGTGCATTGCTCGTCGGCGGGGGGCTGCTCGCCGGGCTCGAATCATCGCCTCCGCCCGAGCCGCAGGCCGACAGCGCCATCGCGGTGCTGAACAACATCGCCACCGTGGCGAGTGTTCGTGACCTGTCGTTCCGACCTGCTCCTGCTGGCGTGCGCTTCTGATTCATGGAACCCTCCCGTTGGCGTGTTGCTGATACGGGCAGTTACTTGCCCGCGCTGGCATTCGATTTGTTCGGACACCAGTTGCAAGAGGCATTCCAGACAGGGAGCGTCACTTCACCAGTTGTGGATCTCCGCGTTCACGTAGGTGAAGTCGTTCGGGATCGCCAGGTTCGAGTACGAGAAGGACAGGCTCACCTCCAGCGAGGTCACCTGGTGCCACCAGCCGAGCGGCAGGAAAATCGTTTCGCCCGGCTCGACGACCACATCGAGCACCTTCACGCTCGCGAAATCGGGGTAGCGCACCAGGTCCGGCGCGTCGAGGTCGATCGGGCTGTAGACGCGGAAGTGGTTGTAGAGCTTCGGCGTTTCCAGCGGCGAGATGAAGCGCCAGCGCTTGCGCCCGACGATCTGCGTGTGCATCAGCATCAGCGTGTCGTGGTGCAGCGGCGTGCGCGTGCCGGCCGGGCCGAACCAGAACGACGAGCGCGCCGCCAGTTGCGCCGGGTCGCAGATCTCGGGCAGCGTGCCGATGTCCTTCAGCAGCGGCGCGAACTCCGGGCGCCGCAGCACCTCGTTGTTGGCCGTCAGGTAGTAGTCGTTGGTCGCGCCGCCGGCCAGCACCTGGTCGACGAAGTTGCCCAGCCGCACGGTGCGCCGGTGCTCGAGCTTGTTCTGCTCGTAGTTCGAATCGGCGTTGCGCTCGGCCTGGATCTCGACGTCGAGGTGGCCGAAGCGGGTCTTCAGGTCCTGCGGCGACCAGCGCGTGCGCGCCGGCCAGTCGCGCGCCGCTTCGGTGAGCACCAGCGGGCGGCTGCCGCGCACGTAGCGCTCGATGAACTCGTCGCGCGACACGTGGCTGCGCTTCTCGACCCGCCCGTAGTGCGGCGACGATTCCCACAGCTTCTGCTGGTTCGCGAGCACCGATTCGAACTTGCGCTGCATCTGCTGGTAGCGCTTGGCCGCGAGGTAGGCCGGGTCGTTGTCCATGCGGATGATCGCGGCCTCGGATTCGGCGCGCGACAGGCCGGCGGCCGTCATCGTCTGCAGCATCGACTCCATCGCGCAGTTGCGCAGCTTGTTCTCGGCCACCCACTGCAGCCAGCCGTTGTCGACCGGGCGGGCCTCGATCTCGCGCGGGCGCGGCGCGGGCATCAGCGTGGAAGAGTTCATGGCAGAGCGGGTCTCGGTTGGGGTTGAAGCGATGCGGCCGGCGCGGCGGCCGCGGAGGTGTCGAGCGTGTCAGCAGCGCCCGTGCCGCGCAAGCGGCGGCGCCACGGCACCTCGATGAAGCGGTAGCAGAGCACGGAAGCGGCCACGGTGCCGAGCAGGAACAGCCCGTGCACGATCGGCGTGCCGGCCTCGCCGAGCCAGCCCAGCCGCAGGAAGGTCGTCACCGACCAGTGGATGATGTAGAGCGCATAGCTGGCCTCGCCGAGCAGCACCATCCACGGCCGCTCCAGCAGCAGGCTGAGGAAGGTGCGACCCGACGCGACCGCCAGGATCAGCGCGCTGAACGGCACGATGAAGATGCCGTATTTCATCGCCACGTCGAGCAGCCAGCGCCACATCTCGGGGCCGGTGTAGTCCGGCAGGCCGATGCGCACGCCGGCGGCCACCAGCGCGAGCAGCACGATCGCATCGCGCACGCGGCGGGCGCGCGCATCGGTGCCGGTCAGCCAGGCGGCGCGCGGCGCGGTGCCGGCGCGCAGCTGCAGGAACGCGAGGCCGGTCAGGCAGCCGCCGAGGAATTCGCTGTAGCGCAGCAGCGGGTTGTAGACCAGCACGATGTACTGCGTCTGCGGCTCGGCATGCAGCACGAAGTTCATCCACCAGATCACGGCCACGTAGGCGCCGATGCCGAGCGCGACGGTGGCGGCCATCAGCAGCGCGAGGCCGCGCAGCCGCAGGCGCAGGCGCAGCAGGCCGGCGCACAGGAACGGGAAGGTCGCGTAGAAGAAGAACTCGGCGGCCACGCTCCAGGCCGGTGTGTTCCAGAACATCGCGAACGGCACCGCCGGCACCCAGGCCTGCAGCCCGACCAGGTTCAGCAACCACGAGGCCCACCAGGTCTGCCCGACCTCGGCCAGCTGGCCGGCCTGCGCGCGCTCGATCACATGCCACGGCGTGTCGAGCAACAGCCCGAGCAGGTAGATCGGGTAGATGCGGGCGAAGCGCAGGCGCTGGAAGCGCCAGAAGCGTCCATCGCGAACACCGCCGGCGAACCAGTCGTGATAGCGATAGGTCAGGATGAAGCCGCTCAGCACGAAGAAGAACGTGACGCCGTACTGGCCGCCGACGATCGCGCGCAGCAGCGCGTCGGGGAACGGCCCGAAGAGGTCGCGGTAGTGCAGCACGAGCACCGCGAAGGCTGCGATGAAGCGCAGGCTGGTCAGCTCGGGCAGGTTCTCCTGCGGGGCGGTGTTGGCGCCGTGCAATGCCATGAAGATCCCTCCGATGCGGTCGACGCGGGCGTCCTGGGTGGCGCCCGTCTGCCCTCTTCCATTGCGCCGGGAATGTTACGGGCGCCGAGGGGCGTTGGACAACGGGGAATTGCCGGATCGGGGTGTGGAGGCGTAACGGTTGGTGAGCGCGGGCTGCCGGCCTGGCTTCAGAGCACGTAAGCGCTGGTGTACGCGAGAACGGTGAGGCACGTCATCCCACCGAAGACGACGGCAATCTTGCGAACCGGCCATGCACGGGCCGCCGCCAGGTACCCGGTCACGGCGAAGCAGATCGACGGAAGGAACAAGGTCGCCAGCAGCACCGGCAGGCCCCACCACTTGGGGCAATGCTCCAGGTCGCAGCCATTGCGCCTGGGTCGGAGATGGGGCAGATCAGCATGGCTCAGGATATAGAGGCAAGCCCACGTCAGCGCCAAGCCGGCAAGGAATGCTGCAAGTGAGGCCAGCACGGTCATCAACAACCGGCCGAGGTTCGATGGCTTCATTGAGCGCGCCCGCTCCGTCGACTTGCCCATAGAAGGATTCCCACCATGGTTTGAATGCTACCGCTGCCATGCAGATGACTTTGGTCGTCGTTCCGGCCGCCATGTCGTTCTATGCTGGCGCCATGAGCGGATTCTTCACCCCCGACACCGGCCATGCACCGACCGGGCGCGATGCGCAGTCCGGCGAAATGCAGGCATTGCACCAGGCACTGGAAGCACTGCAGGCCACGGCGGCGCACTTCGGCACCACAGGTCAGACCGATGCGCGAGTGAGGATGGAATATCAGGCGATGACCCGCAAGGCGGCGCAGGACCTGCTGGCCGCAGTACAGCGCGGCGAGATCACCCCGGCGCAAGCAGCCGAGCAGGCACAAATGCTGCGCAACAGCGCGATGGAGATGATGCGGGCGCGCACCAGCCCGACCATGCTGGCCTATGCAAAGTCGCTCAAGGAACAGGGCAAGACGCTCGCCGAGCTGTGCGAGAAGTACGCTGGCGAGCTGTATGCCAAGCCGTTCGCCCAGTTGGGCGAAGCGGAGCAAGCGGCGGTCTGGCTGCGCATCATCCAGAAGTCCGGCCAGCCAAACGCTGCCGTCAGCCGTCAGGCGATGGGGCTGCGCTATGCGGGACGGGCCCTGTTCGTGCTGTCCCTTGCGATTGCCGTCTCCGACATCATGAACGCCGAGGACAAGCCGCGTGAGGTGGCGCACCAAGGCTCGCTGATGGCAGCCGGCGTCGCGGGCGGCTACCTCGCTGGCGCCGGGGCGGTCTCTCTGGGCGTCTGCGCCGCCACCGCACCGGTCTGCGTCGGTGCCGCCGCGATCGTCGGCGCGATGGCATTGGCCTTCGGCACCGACTGGGCCTTCAGCTCGCTGTGGCCCAAACCGGCGCGCCGGTGAACGCCATGCTCGACGAGTCGGAGATCGCCCGTCGCCTTCCCGCGTGGTGCGCGCTGTCCGAACTGTTCGTCGATACGGAATTCGATGCCACCCAGGCGCGTTCCATCGCGAGGGAATTGCTGGCCTCCGGCTTCGATGTCGCCACGCTGGACGGCATGCTGCGTCACGACGTCGCGCCGGTCTTCGTTCGAAATGCGTTCGTCGGCAACTGGACCGGATGGAAGCCCCAGGACGTGCGCGAGATGGTGCTCGCTCATCTGCACCGTCGCGAGCGCTGGCCGGCCAGAGTGGCAGCCCCGCTCCTGAAGCAGTTCGACAGGATGATGCTGTCCAATTTCGAGGACGCTTGGCAGCACGTCCAGCGTGAAATGACGCAACAAGCGCAAGCGCGCTCGTAACCAGGCGCAAGACGCCCCTCGACCCGCGGGGCCACATGACTTTCGTCGCTTTACCCCCCGGGCGGCTTTTCCTACTCTGAGGACCAGCGTGCACCGTCCGTGCACCTCTTCGTCTGCACAGCAAGCCCACCCATGGCCAATCCCATCACGCTGAGTTCACCGCTTCCGCCTGAGGACCTGTTCTTCGAGTCGATGACCTTGTCGGCCGGACTGAGCACGCTGGGTGAGATGCAACTCTCGCTGCTGAGCGAGAAGCCCGATCTGAAGCCACAGGACCTGCTGGGCAAGCCGGTCACCGTCACCGTGACGCTCGGCAACGGCAGCAAGCGCCACTTCAACGGCTATGTCACGCGCTTCGGGCTGGGCGCCCACAAGGGCCGCTACTTCGGCTACCGTGCCACGGTGCGTCCGTGGCTGTGGTTCCTGACCCGCACCACCGACTGCCGCATCTTCCAGGACATGTCGGTGCCCGACATCGTCAAGAAGGTGTTCGGCGATCACAGCATCGCAAGTTTCGAACCCAAGCTGTTCCGCTCGTACCAGCCGCGCACCTACTGCGTGCAGTACCGGGAGAGCGACTACAACTTCATCGCTCGCCTGCTGGAGCACGAGGGAATCTACTGGTATTTCCAGCACACCGACGGCGCTCACAAGATGGTGCTGATCGACTCGCAGAGTGCGCACGATGCAGCACCGGGCTACGAGACGATGCGCTACATCGAAGATCCGTCGAACGCGCCGCCGGACCAGGAATACGTCTCGAACTGGGTCTTCGACGAATCGGTTCGCACCGGCAAGACGGTGATGACGAGCTACGATTTCGAGCGCCCGTCCACCTCGCTCGAAGTCGAAACGTCGAACACGCGCAGCCATGAACTGGCCGATTACGAGCGCTTCGACTACCAGGGCGACTACGTCCAGAAGGGCGACGGTTCGCAATGGGCTGAGAACCGCATGGACGAAGCCCAGGCGCGCTATGCCCGCACGCACGGCATGTCGAACGCCCTGGGCCTGCAGGTCGGCTGCAATCTGAAATTGAGCAAGCACCCGCGAGAAGACCAGAACAGCGAGCACCTGATCACCTCGATACAGGTGCAGGCCAACCTCGCCGTCTACGGCTCCGAGGCCGGCGGCGGCGCGGGCTTTCATTGCGCGTTCTCCGCGATCCCGAGCAAGCAGCAGTTCCGCCCGCAGCGCATCACGCCCAAGCCCTTCGTGCAGGGCCCGCAGACGGCCGTGGTGGTGGGCCCCGGCGGCGAAGAGATCTTCACCGACAAGTACGGCCGCGTGAAGGTGCAGTTCCATTGGGACCGCCTCGGCCAGGGCAACGAGAAGAGTTCGTGCTGGGTGCGGGTGTCGTCGCCCTGGGCCGGCAAGAATTTCGGCGGCATCTCGATCCCGCGCATCGGCCAGGAAGTGGTCGTCGGCTTCCTCGAGGGCGACCCCGACCAGCCGCTGATCACCGGCCGCGTCTACAACGCCGAGCAGATGCCGCCGTGGGACCTGCCGGCCAACGCGACGCAGTCGGGCATCCTGACCCGCTCGTCGAAGGGCGGCGGCTACGGCAATGCCAACGCGATCCGCTTCGAGGACAAGCAGGGCGCCGAGCAGCTGTGGCTGCACGCCGAGAAAGACCAGCTGATCGAGGTCGAGAACGACGAGGCCAAGTGGGTCGGCCACGACCGCACGAAGACCATCGACCACGACGAGACGGTGCACGTCAAGCACGACCGCACCGAGACCGTCGACAACAACGAGACGATCACGATCGGGGTCGACCGCACCGAGAAGGTCGGCAACAACGAAGACATCGCGATCGGCGTCAACCGCAACGAGAAGGTCGGCAGCAACGAGACCATCGCGATCGGCGTGAACCGCACCGAAACGGTGGGCGCGAACGAGACGATCACGATCGGCAGCAACCGCACCGTGAGCATCGGCGCCAGCAAGACCGAGACGGTCGCGCTGCAGCGCACCCGCGCGGTCGGCATCAACGAGACGGTGGCGATCGGCGCCGCCCAGGAAGTGGTGGTCGGTGCGGCGCAGACCATCTCGGTGGGCGCCACGCGCTCGGTCTCGGTGGGCATCAACGAAAGCCACTCGATCGGCGCCAAGCAGAGCATCGACGTCGGCTCCGACCGCAGCCTGAGCGTCGGCGGCAAGCAGAGCGTGCAGGTGGCCAAGGCCCGCAACACCACCATCGGCGAAGACAACACGCTGAAGGTGGGCAAGAACTACGTGCTCGAGGCGGCCGACTCCATCACGCTGAAGACCGGCAGCGCCAGCATCACGATGAAGAAAGACGGCACGATCACCATCAAGGGCAAGGACATCACCGTGGAGGGCTCGGGCAAGATCAACGTGAAGGCGAGCAGCGACATCGTGATGAAGGGCTCCAAGATTCTGCAGAACTGAGGCACACGATGAGCGGCCGCGATACGCTGGACCAACAACTTCTGGAAGCGCACACGCGCGAGGAAGCCACACCTCTCTCACCCGTCGGCGACCCGACAGCCGATCCCGTCGACGCGCTGCAGCCGCTGCTGCACGCGCGCGCGGCGGTGCTGCGCAGCGAGCCGCTGCCGTCGGTCGTGGTCGGCGAGTTGATCGCGATCACCGACGACGGCGCGACGCCGCTGGTGCTGTACCCCGGCCAGCCGGGCACGGCCGCGCTGCGTGCGCGCTCGGTGCTCGACCTGCACGGCGCGCACATCGGCGCGCAGGTCACGCTGATGTTCGAGAACGGCGACGCGGCGCTGCCGATCGTCACCGGCGTGCTGCGCCCGGCCGCCGGCTGGCCGCTGGCCGACCGGCCCGACCAGGTGCAGCTCGACAGCGACGGCCAGCGCATGCTGGTCAGCGCGAAGAAAGAGCTCACGCTGCGCTGCGGCAAGGCGAGCATCACGCTGACCGAGGCCGGCAAGGTGCTGATCCAGGGCAGCTACGTCTCCAGCCGCTCGACCGGCGTCAACCGCATCAAGGGCGGCTCGGTGCAACTGAACTGATCGCGCCGCAGTACCCGCCATGGAACTGATCAACGCCACCCGCATGACGGCGGGCTACAACATGGGCCTCGAGCCGAGCGGCCGCGAGTCGCTCGTGGTCGTCATCAAGGGCACCTTCCGATTCCCGCAGGCCGGCGAGCCGGCCACGCATTTCGCACTGCATGAGGAACAACTGCCGCTGGTGATGGCCGATACCTTCACCGGCGAACCCGGACTGTCGGCACCGGTCTACGAGGTGGATTTCGCGCCGCACAAGCCGTTCGTCGACCTGCTGCTGCTGGGCAGCGCGCATGCGCCGCACGGGCGGCCCACGACGCGCGTGGAGACCGGCATCCGCATCGGCAACTGGAGCAAGCGCATCGCGGTGGTCGGCGCGCGGCAATGGGATTGCGGGCTGGCCACGCTGCGCGCGACGCCGGCCGAGCCCTTCGTCACGCAGCCGATCAGCTACGACGTGGCGTACGGCGGTGCCGACCTGGCGCATGAAGACCCATCGCAGCATGCGGCCTACATGGCCAACCCGGTGGGTGTGGGATTCCACAAGCACCTGAAGAAGGCCTGGGTCGACGGCAAGCCGCTGCCGCGCACCGAGGAGATCGGGCGCAGCGTCAGCGACCCCGACAGCGACTACGCGCCGATGTCGTACGGGCCGCTGGGGCGTAGCTGGTCGTCGCGCTCGCGCTTTGCGGGCACGTACGACGACGAGTGGCTCGACAAGCACTTTCCCTTCCTGCCACCGGATTTCGACGCGCGGTACTTCCAGGCGGCGCCGCTGGACCAGCAGCTGCCGCTGGAGGCGTTCACCGGCGGGCCGGTGGAGGTGGCGCTGGCGAACCTGACGCCCGAAGGGCTGACGCGTTTCACGATTCCGAACCTGGTGGCGCCGGTGCACGTGTTTCCGAAGCGCGGCGAGCGCGAGGACTACACCGCGACGCTGGACACCATCGTGATCGAGCCGGAGCTGCAGCGGTTCAACCTGACCTGGCGCGTCGCGCGGCCCTTGAGGAAGAACCTGCACGAGATCGAGCAGGTGCTGGTTGGCAAGAAGGGCCGCGAGTGGTGGCAGTCCCGGGACAGCATCGGCTTCCCGATCCCGGTGGTGATGGTTCCGATGTCCCGGCCGGCTGCGGCCGAGGCGGCCTGAGCATGGTTGCCGCCATCGCAGTCCGGCGCACCGGCCTGGTCACGAGCGTAGGACTGGACGCCGGATCCGCCTGCGCGGCCATCCGGGCGAAAGTGACCAACCCGGTCGAGACACGCTTTGCCGGCCGCGGCGCGCGCATGATCGTGGCCCACGAGGTTTCACTGGAGAAGCCCTGGCGCGGCCTTGCCAAGCTCGCGCAGATGGCTGCCATGGCCATCGACGAATGCCTGGAAGGCATCGACAAGGAAGCCTGGGCGCAGATCCCGCTGTTGCTGTGCGTGGCAGACCCCGACAGGCCGGGCCGTCTCGAGGGAATCGACGGCGACCTGTTCACCCAGGTGTGCGAACTGTTGGGGGCCCGCTTCGCGTCCACGTCGGCGATCGTCGCCCATGGCAAAGTGGGGACGGCCGTGGCGCTTTCGCATGCCCGCCAGTTGCTGGAAGGCGGCCATGCCGCCCAGGTGCTGATGGTAGGGACCGACAGCCTGCTGCGATGGCCCACCTTGCAGGCCTACGACGCCGACGACCGGCTGCTGAAGGACGGCACCTCGGACGGCTTCATGCCGGCGGAGGCCTCCGCGGCCGTGCTCGTCGGCCCGCCCGGCGAGGAGGCGCAACTCGTGTGCACCGGCATCGGCTTCGGGGTCGAACCTGCCCCCGTTCACTCCGAAGCGCCGCTGCGGGCCGAGGGCCTGTCGCACGCCATCCGGCAGGCACTCGTCGACGCCGGCAAACAGATGCATGAGCTCGACTTCCGCATCGCGGACGTCTCCGGCGAGCAGTACTACTTCAAGGAAGCCGCGCTGGCCGTGTCGCGCACGATGCGGCAGCGCAAGGAGTTCTTCGACATCTGGCACCCGGCCGAGAGCATCGGGGAAACGGGAGCGGCGATCGGCCTGGTGATGCTGGCCGTCGTCGACTCGGCGTTCCGCAAGGGCCATGCCCCCGGGCCCTTCGTGCTCGCGCACTTCTCCAACGACGGCGGCCCGCGAGCGGCAGTCGTCCTGCACTGGGCCGCCGTGCGGCCGCAAACACCCTAGAGACGACGACCATGGCAAACCAGGTTTTCGCGAACATGATGGAGGTGTCGTGCAAGGCCGCGGCTGGCAAGGCGATCTGCGCCTTTCCCGACGTGTGCTTCACGCCGCCGTTGACCCCGGCAACCCCTCCGGGCGTGCCCATCCCCTATCCCAACACCGGCATGGCGTCCGACGCCACCGACGGATCGACCAGCGTCACCGTCTCCGGCAAGGAGGTGATGCTGAAGAACAAGTCGTACTTCAAGAAGAGCACGGGAGACGAGGCGGGCTCGGCGCCCAAGAAAGGCGTGGTCACGAGCAAGATCACCGGCAAGGTCTACTTCAACGCCTGGTCGATGGATGTGAAGATTGAAGGCGAGAACGTCGTGCGCCACCTCGATCTCACGACGCACAACCACGGTTCGGTGCCGGGTAACAGCCCGACCTGGCCCTACCTGGACGACATGACGGGGCCGCAGAAGATCAAGGCGTGCGGCGACGAGATGACCGCCGTCACAACCGCCTGTCCGGAGTGCCAGACCAACAAGCATGCAGACCAGGACTGCCCGGAGGTCTACTCAAGCGCGAGCAAGAACAAGGGCTATGCGGACGACCCATGCGTCAAGGCCAAGCGCTGCATGCTCGTGCCCTATTCGAAGCAGAACAACAAGAAGGGCGGTTGCTGCCCGGGCCAGACGGCACACCACATCGTGCCCAAGCACCACTTCCCGAAGGCGGAATTTCCCAACTATGACCAGGCCGCCGCGCCGTGCGTCTGCGTCGAGGGGTATTCGTGGCATCGAAACTGCAAGGCACCGTTCAGGAAGGCCGACAAGACCCACCCTGACATGCATGACCTGCAGGACGCGTTCGAGCGTTCCGCCATCAACACGGTCAACGCCACGGCGGCAGCCGGGGGGGACACGAAGGGCCGCAGCGCAGACCACGCCATGAAGTACGGCGAGGCTCGCGACAGCGGCGTCAACGCACACGAGCAGATCTTCTCGGACAGCGATTGCAGCCCCGGATGCCTGGAAGCGCAAATCAACGCCTACCATCGCCAGAAGAGCGTCGGCCTGAGGGACGGCTCGCTCATCCACACCAAAGCTGTGGGCGCCGCGGAATGACGTCCCCCCGCTCGCCCCGTGACGGACAGGGTTCTTCAACATGACGCAGACATTCACCTTCGCCTCTGACGATCACGTCTTCGTGGCAGCAGCCATCGCCGCCGCGGACGACTACTTCTTCGTCGCCCACGACGCCTCCTTGCTGGAGAACGGCAACTACGCAACACGGCTGTTGCGGCGCAAGGCGGGCGTCTGGAGCCAACTGGCGGCCTGGCCCTGGCAATCGGTCGGCCTGGCGATCGCCTCGAACGCCCCTCTGCGGGTCGAGGTGCTCGGCCGAGACGGCGAAGTGGGGGTACTGCAAGGCGACGCGATCAGTGCCGAACTCCTGGAACCGGGCACCGCCCTCGGCCCGATGCGCGACATCGGCATCGTGTTCGGCCGGGTGATGGCCTGGGGCATGCAGCGACACGTGTTCGTGCGCGATGCGCAAGGCCGCTGGATCCGGTTCGACAAGGGCATGGCGCAGGAACTTGTGTCCGCCACCCTCGACATCGACGCCCTGATCGGCAAGAGCATCAAGTCGGGCGGCGGCATCAACGGCATCGTCTCCCAGGGCGACGACCGGTTGCTGGCCTTCGGCATGCGGGGAGAGATCTGGCGCTACCTCAAGGACCGCTGGGAACCGATGGACAGCCCCACCAACGTGATGCTGAAGGATGCAGTGAACGGTCCGGACGGGGACATCTTCGTATGCGGCCTGCGCGGTACGCTGCTGCGGGGCCGCGATGACCAATGGCAGCAATTGGACTACGAGGGCGAGCCGCGCCTGGGCTTCTGTTCGATCGACACGTTCGGCGGCGCCATCTACGTGGCCGACGGTCATTCGCTGCGGGTGCTGGTGGGCGACCAGCTGAAGGTCATCGACTTCGGCGTCGAGGAGGTGGTCCCGTGCATGCAGGTCACCGCCAACGCGGGTGAGGTGATGTCCGTCGCCGGCCAGGAGGTCTGGGTCTCGCGCGACGGGACGCAGTGGACCTGCCTGGTCGGGTAGGGCTGCGCGTCGCATGTCTGCGTTCCTTCGCCCTCCCGTTCCCGTCGTCCTGCAGCAGCATCTGGACGACGCCCAAGGTCTTCATGCCACCCGCTCGGTGCTGGTGCGTGCACCGCATGTGCGGCTGCATCAGCTGCAGCGCCTCGACGAGCGCTTGGCCGCCAGCCTGGATGGCTTGGCCGTGGCGGGCGATCATGCTCGCGCACAGTGCGTGGCGGCGCTGGAGAACCCGACCCCGCACAGCGTCTTCGTCGCCGCGGTCGCCGCGATCGACGGGCGGGATGCCGGCCTGACGGGACGACTGCTCACGCTGGCCGAGGCATTGCCCGAGGCCCGTGCCGGGCTGGTGTCCGCCTTCGACTGGGTGCCTGCAGGTTCGCTGCGAGGCATCATCAAGTCACTGATCGACTCCCCTTCCCTGCTGCACCGCGAGATCGGCTGGACGACGTGCGTGCTGCACGGCGTCGAGCCCGGCACGTCGATGGATACGGCTCTGCAGGACGCGGCGACGCCTGCGCGGGTGTTGCGGCTGGCCGCACGGTGCGGCCGGGCGGACCTGCTGCCGGCCCTGCTGAAGCTGCTCGAAGACGCCGACCCGGAACGCGTGGTCGAAGCCGCGTGCGCCGCGCTGCTGCTGGGGGACCGGCAGGCTGCACCGCAGGCACTGTCCGCGCTGTGCCGAACGCCCGGCGTGCTGGATGATGCTGCAGTCGACCTGCTGGTGCGCAGCCAGCCGATGGAGCAGACGCATGCCTTGCTGCGCGCTCTTTCGCAGGACGCCGCGCGGGTGCGAACGCTGATCCGCGCCACAGGCATGGGCGGCGACCCTCACCATGTGCCGTGGTTGATCAAGCAGATGAGCGATGCGAAGCTCGCTCGGCTGGCCGGTGAATCGTTCAGCTTGGTGACCGGCCTGGACTTGGCGCAGCTGGACCTGGACGGCGCGGCATTCGAGAACGAGCGTGGGGGCCCGAGCGATGCGCCCGAGGATGACGATGTCGCGATGGACGAGGATGACGGATTGCCCTGGCCGGACCCGCAGCGCATCGCAGCGTGGTGGCAGTCGAATGGCCATCGCTTCACGGCCGGCATTCGCCATTTCATGGGCGAGCCTCCATCGACTGCCCATTGCCTGTCGGTCCTGCGAGGCGGGTTTCAACGCCAGCGCCTGGCCGCGGCGGAATACCTGTGCCTGTTGAACCCGGGAACGCCCCTGTTCCATGCCGGCGCGCCGACCTGGCGCCAGCAACGGCTGCTGGCCAGGATGGCAGGGTAAGCTCGCCAGACGCACCCAGGACGCCCCGATGCCCCCGATCGACGCCAAGCTGATCCTCGCCATCCTCGGCCCGGCCTTCCTCGTGCTCGGCCTCGCACGCTGGCTCACCGCCGGCCGCGTGATCCCGCAGGCCAAGGCCTGGCTGCTGGTCGGCGCGATCTTCTCGGCGGTGGCCACGTGGTTGTGGTGGCAGGCACTTTCTTCACACGGATGACGGGGTGATGCGGTTCTGATCGGCGCCCGGCTGGAGGCACGATCAGAGCAGCGGCAACGAGACCGGGGAGGACGCCTGCAGCGGCAAGACCGGCGACGAGCAATGCGCCGACGAGGAGGTCCTCGATGACGCTTCATTCTGATTCTGAAGATTTCCGACCCATGGCCAAGCCCAAGCCCTCTTCGCCCCACATGACGTTCGCGCAATCCGCGGTCGGCTCGCGCGACCGCGTCTGGTTCGTCGCCAAGGAAGAGGACGACTCGCGCCTGCTGCAGTTGAAGGGCGGCAAGTGGTTCGTCAAGACGCCCGAGTGGCCGGTGGCCTCGATCTGCGGCGTCGACAAGGGCAACGGTCAGTTCGAGGTGCTGGCGCTCGGCCTGGATGGCGAGTTGCTGGTCGGCATCCCGGGCGGGTTCTCCGAGTCGCACGTCGATCCGCAGGCCAAGGGCCCGGACCGCTACGGCGCGATGCGCGACATCCGCTGGGTCGACAGCGACGTCTTCGCCGTCGGGATGTCGCGCCAGGCCTACCGCCGCAGCGGCGGTGCCTGGCAGGCCATCTCCGGTGCCATCCATGCGCAAAAGGGCGAGAGCACCGGTTTCAATTCGGTCCACGGGCTGACGCCGCAGGCGGTCTACGCGGTAGGCTTCGGCGGCGAGATCTGGCTGTACGACGGCAGCGCCTGGCGCCAACTCGACAGCCCGACCTCGGTTACGCTGCAGCGCGTGCTGGTCACGCCGTCGGGACATGCGCTGATGTGCGGCGCTGCGGGCGTGCTCCTGCAGGCCGCGGGCGACCGTTCGACGACGATCCAGAACGAGGTCACGCGCGACAACCTCTATGGCCTGACCCTGTTCAAGGGCAAGGCCTTCGTCGCCAGCCTGACCGGCCTCTACCTGATCGGTCCGAAGGGTCTCGAGGCGGTGGACACCGGCCTGCCGGGGCCGTTGACCTTCGGCCACCTGGAGTCCGATGCCGACGTCATCTGGAGCGTCGGTGCCAGGCACCTGCTGAGCAGCGAGGACGGGGTGACCTGGACGCAGGTGATGTGCAATGTCTGAGCGGCTGTCCCACGCCACCCGGTCATGCTGAGCGCCGCCCGGCGCGGCGCGTGCGTCCGTGCTGCTGGGTGACCGTGCGGCAGCCGTCGTCGCGTTGCAGCAGCTGGCGAAAGCCGAAGGGGCCGGTCGGCGCGATCTTCTCGGCGGTGGCCACGTGGTTGTGGTGGCAAGCACTTTCTTCACACGGATGACGGGGTGAAGCGGTTCTGATCCGGCATCGGGACGGGGCACAATCTGCCGTTCGCCCCAGCGGCGCCGCCCTCACCCGGACGGCATCCCGGCTGCCGGGCTCCGCTCACTTCGACTGAAGATGGAACGCATGATCGAAACCTCTGATCGCACGGCGCCGTCCCGCCTCGTCGGCACCGCCGCCCTGATGACGGCCCTGGTCGCGGCGCTGGCGCTGTCGGCCTGCGCCACCAAGCCGGCCGACCCGCCGCCGGAGCCGGCAGCCACCACGCCGGTGGCCCCGGCACCCGCCCCGGAGCCCCCGCCCCCGCCGACCCCCGCGATGCAGGCCCAGGCGCAGAAGGTCGCGCAAGGCGTGGTCGAGCTGCTCGAGGCCGGCAACGAAGAGCAGGCCCGGGCCGAGCTGCAGCGCGCGCTGAGCCTGGACCCGGCCAACAAGCTGGCGCTGAACCTGCAGAAGCAGATGACCGAGGACCCGCAGGCCACGCTCGGCCGCGAGTCGTTCCCGTACGTGGTGCGCGCGGGCGACACGCTGTCGCGCATCGCCGGCCGCTTCCTCGGCGACATCTACGCCTTCCACATCCTCGCGCGCTACAACAACATCAAGGTGCCGCGCCAGGTCGGTGAAGGCACGACGATCCGCATCCCCGGCAAGGCGCCCCCGCCCGAGACCGCACGCCCGACCCGGCCCGCGCCGGCCAAGCCCGAGCCGGCCGCCGAACCGGCAC
>NZ_JBFULV010000028.1:0-72782 GCF_054049715.1 Rhizobacter sp. P5_C2
GTGGGAGGCGGCGTGGGTGGCGCGATGCAGGGCTGGGCTCCGCTGGGCGAGACGCACACGATCGCCAACGCGGCGGTGCGCTCTGCGATTGCAAGCGCGGCCACGCAGAGCGTGGGCGTGGCGCTGGATCTGCAGGACGAGTTCCGCTGGGGGCAGGTGGCGGCAGCGGCGCTGGGCGGTGCCGCGGGGCAGGCGGCCAGCGAGGGCTTGTCAGCCATCGGGTGGAATCATGTCGAAGGGGCTGCGACGGCCATTGCACAGGCACAGAACGTTGCGCGAGCCAGCGTGGTGGGCTTCGCGGCAGGGGCGACGACGATGCTGGCGCGCGGGGGGCGCTTCCAGGCCACGCAGGTGGTCACGGATGMGTTTGGGAATGCGTTGGGCGAAAGCTTGGCCAGAGGCTCTTCGCTGGAGGCAGATCAACAGCGATCCGGGCGGGACGAAGCGGCATTCGAGAAGGCGCAGTGGGCAGCCTATGCGGCTGATCCGAACACAGTCAATGCGTTCGTTGGTGCATTCAGCGGTGCTCAAGGTTGGGCGAATGGGCGCGATACCAGCAACGATGTGCTGCTGGCGGCTGGTGAGGGTTTTAGTCTCGGCTCTGGAAATGATCCAGATCGATTCCGGGCAGAGAACCTTGCGCGGATGCAGCGCATGCTTGGTGAGACGCCTAACGACGCGGGCACTTCGTTCCGAGTGGAAATCAATGGCGTGTCGACCATCGATGAGTACAACGCTGCACAAGTTCACCGGGCGTTTGAGAAAGGTGAAGACCTCCGACCCACGCTGGCAAATGCGGCACGCCTTGATTTGGTGGATCCCAATGCCCTGAGCGAGGGTCAGCGCTCAGGCATGGTCATCGCTGCAGCGTTGGCAGGTGGTGACGCAATCCTTAGTAGTGACATGCCGCCAGACATCGCTTCGGGTGCTGGTGGACCTTCGATGCTGATTGCCGGGCCTACTGGGAGGGCAATCGGCGCGGGCGGCATGTTCATGCACGAGTACAAGTACGGAGCGCTCGACAGCATCAGGATCGACACGGAACTGGCGGCGCAACGTGGTGATACGGCTGCGCTGTGGGGCAATGCGATGAAGGGAGCCGTCATAGAAACCATGCTGCCGGGGTCGCCACAAGAGCTTGTAGCAGCTGTCGGCGGTGGCATCGCAATAAGTAAGGGGCTCGGTCTAGCTACTGGAGCTGCCGTGAATCGGTTCCCTGTGCTTGGAATGAGCGTGAGTGACGCGTGGTCTGAGACCTTCGCATCGTCAGCTACGGGCCGGGTGAGCGCGACACCGTTGCGTGATCAGATGCTGGCGGATAGTGAACTGCTAACCAATAGACCTTCTGGTGTGAACGAACTTCCACCGTCTGCGACAAATGCAGGAAACCGCCTAAAGTATGTGAGCCAAGACACGTGGGAGTCGCCGCAAGGTCTCCAGTACGGCCCTGATGCTCAGTATGGGAACCGCATTCAGCACGTTCTTCGACACGCTGAGGATCAACCTCTACGCGTCGGTGAGCATGGTGTCTTCGATGCGGGACGCAAAGGAGTGGTACAAGTGGTGGACGAAGCTTGGATCAGCGCTCAACAAGGTGGCACTAACGTGGTTAAGACAACGGTCGGAACCAAGGATACGTATCTGGTCGATATGGGGCGCCGCGTTGGCTGGGTTGGTGGTCAGGGCGGATCAGTGATGGGGAATCCAGGTGTAAACAATGTCCTACTTGTTGTCCGGAACGGGAACCAGGTGGTGACGGCATATCCAATTCGATAAGGTCATCGTGATGCTCTACGTTCAAATTGGTTGCCCGGTGTGTCGTACCGGCGTCATCGGTATTCGGCGATGCGCCGATGGGAAGAGCCTTGTGCTGATGTGCGATGAGTGCGAAACGGTATGGGCTTCGCCTGAGAGTATCGATAGCTCGAATGCGCTTGAGGCAGAACCTCCCAGCTTCGTGGTGCAGGAACTTGGCGTTGCCATTGCTGGCGGCTCCGCTGGGTGGGCAAGCGCGGAGGATGTTGCTGCTCAGGGGTGGAGCGATGCCGTGAAGGGTGTTCAACCAGAGTAACGATCAATCAAAACGAAGAGAAGGCCGCAGATGCAGCCCTTGTCGTTCATGCGTTGATGCTGTTGCTCATCCACCACCCACTTGCGCAGCATCGTCGCGTTCGCAAGCCGCGCGCAGTGCCAAGGTGGCGCTGATTGCGCAACACGCCAGAGCTGATGCATATGGCCGCGAGTTGGCAGCAGCGGCCCAAGAAACTGTGACCGGTTCGGTTCCGAGTCTGTCGGGTGGCGTCGCCTCAATCGCCAACAACTACCCAGCGTACGCAAATGAAATCGCTACGTTGAAACAGCTTCGATCTGCCGGTGTCATAAGTGACGACAAGTTCCGCGAGTTGGTGTTGGGTTCACCGCGTGCAACGATGACGCTGCACTCTGACTACGTGGATCAGCCTGTCATCCCCGCGGGAAGTCCTGTTATGCAAGCCAGCACGAGACCGATGGAAGCGCCGACGCTGTCAGTGGGTGAGCAAGCGATTCGGAGTAGTCTCGATCGCCAGCTCGGAGGGAATTTGGCCTACTCTTACTTGGTTGCTGCCAGCGTGTCTCCACCGGCATTGACGGCGAGCATGGCGCTTGGAGGGTATTCCTTCGGCACAAACATCGTTGATGGCAACTACGCTGACGCTGCGAAAGATGCTGCGTGGATGGGCGTGGACCTTCTCGCTGCGGGCGGTGGTTCGAAATTGACCACGCTGTTCCGTAGCGAAGCGTCATTGGTTAGGTCAGATGCTGTCGGGTTCCGGCTCGAGAAGAACATGCGAATGGAGGCGTGGGCGGACACATTCGGCGCAAGTGGTGAGGGCTACGCGGCGTTAGTCAAGGATCTGCCGAAGTGGGATCCCATGCGCACAGACTTCGCGCTTTCTTTGCGTGAAATGAGGGCTAGTGGCGTGGGCGTTCGTAGGGGTGGAAACGAAATGGGCCCGACCATTGGTGTGTTCGGTGGCGAAAGCATAGAGAATGGAATGTGGTTCAGGTACAACCCGGAAAAAATGCGGGTGGTAGATATGCTGGAAGAGACAACTCATTGGGGGCAGATCAAGGCCGGCCTTCCGCAGAAAGGCTATTCGCCAGCGAATTTGGAAATCTTGGCGAAGCGATCAATTCTTAACAGCTATGACCTCTCGCCAGGGCTACGCTTCGAACTTCGGCACGATATTCAGCGTGTCCGTGACGGTTCTTACTTCGACTTAACAGGTAATCATTGATGGCGTTCATGCTGATCGACTTGGATCGCAAGCCAATGCGAGTAAAAGGTGCTGCACTCTTGGCTGGCGTGGCTGTGTCCGACACCAACGTCCCTATCGGGAAAGGCATCTACCGTGCTTTGCGATCAGGTGCGGCCATAACTGTCTTGAACTCGGGCGGCTCGGTGTTGCCTCAAGAGGCTGCTCGCGCAGGGTTTGCGGTTAGTCGGCCCGTTCCGATCTCTATTGACGCTGCCGAGTTCTTGGTGCCTCAGCCATTTGATGAGGTTTTTACCAGCGTTGGGGAGCGGGTATCTGTTGAAGATCTGAAATTCCAGGTAGCTCCACTGGTGGGCAATGTCGAGGGGTTTTGGATTCCCGTTTCCTTCTCTTCTGGTGGCGAACAAAGGGCAACAGGTTGGGTTCGACAGAGCAATGATGAGCTTGAAGCTCGCGTTGTTCACGCGGACGGTATGCGTTTATCTGGGAGCACGATACGTGTTGTGCCCGTGCACGCCCCGACATCCGCCTTCGAGGTGGTGGTGTCAACAGATGACGGGAACAGATCTCAAACCTGAGTCTCAGTATCACCACCTAAATACCGAGGGCCGCATCAGCGGCCCTCGGTGTTCATGCGTTGAAGCTGTTGCTCAACGCCCGATCTCGATGAGTTCGATATCTGCGCGCCGAATCAGGCAACCGCTACCGCCAGCGGCCGCTCGATCGGCAGGCCGGCGGCGATCCAGGCGTCGATGCCGCCGTGCAGCGGCCGAACGTTGGTGAAACCGGCGCGCTGCAGTTGCTGCGCCACCTTGGCAGCCGAGGCCTCGTTCGGACAAGCGCAATAGACCACCACCTGGGCATCGCGCGGCAGTTCGGGTGCACTGTCCAATGCAGCGTTCACCGGCCAGGGCAACGCTCCGGGAATGGTGCCGTCACGTTCGCGGCTGCCGGCCGAACGCACGTCGACAATCGCCGGCGCGATGCCCTGGCTGATCAGCAGTTCCAACTCTGACACCGTGATGCGCGCCGTGCGCAGCGCCCGGATCAGTCGGTGCCGCTGCCGCCACTTGGTGGCGATGAACAGTGCCAGCGCCAGCAGCAGCACCACAAGGCCGATGCGGCCAAGATTCGCGAACACCGCGATGACGTCGTCGATGGCCTCATGGAACAGCACACCGAGAGTGATGCCAACGCCCGCATAGAGAGTGGCGCCTATCAGGTCGACCATGATGAACGCTGCCAACGGCAACCGCATCCGCCCGCACAGAACGGTGGCGATGGTGGCGAAGCCGGGAATGAACTTGGCGACCAGCAGCGACCAGATGCCCCAACGCTCGAACATCGACTCGGTTTGCCGTACACAGGAGTCAGGCGACATCGAGATGCGGCATACCGTACGCAGCACGCGACTGCCGTAGCGGCGGCCGGCGGCGTACCAGACCAAGTCAGCCAGCAGGCAGGCCGACACCGCCGCGCCCAGCAGTGCGATGGCCGAGTAGCGGCCTTCGACGCTCAGCGCGCCGGTCACCACCAACACGGGGTACGCAGGCACGGGCAGGCCGAGCTGCTCTGCCCACACGTTGAAGAAGACAACGCCCAGCCCGTAGTCGGTGAGCCAGCGAAGGATGGTGTTCAACATAGGTGCAAAGGAGCAGAGGATATCGCTGTCCCAAGCAAGCTGCATTCCGCGATGGGCCGCATTCGAAACCTGTCAGAGCCGTCCTTCCTGCCAAAGAAAAAGCCGCCCCGAAGGGCGGCCAGATCTGAAGGGGCGGACCTTACAGCGAACCCAGGAAGGCCAGCAGCGCCTCCCGATCGGCCTTGCTCAGCGCGACGAAGCGGTCGCGGCTGGCCTTGCCTTCACCGCCGTGCCACACGATGGCCTCGGTCAGCGTGCGGGCGCGGCTGTCGTGCAGGTAGCCGACCTTGATGGTCTTGCCCGCGACCAGCTCGGTGTAGCCGATGCCCCACAGCGGTGACGTGCGCCACATGCTGCCGGTGGCCAGGCCTTCGGTCAGGCCGTCGCCCAGGTCGGCGCCCATGTCATGCAGCAGCATGTCGGTGTACGGCTTGATCTTCTGGTTGCGCGCTTCCTGGAACTCGCTGGTGGAGCCGGTCGTCATGGACTGCACGTGGCAGCTCTGGCACTTGAGGGTGTTGAACACCGTCTCGCCGGCCGTGATCTTGTTGACGTCCGGGTTCAGCGCGGCCAGTGGCGTCACACCCTTCGGGTAGCCACTCGCCACACTGCGCTGGGCCGGCACGGCCAGCAGGGCCACGTAGCGTTCCAGCAGCTTCAGCGCGTCTTCCGTCAGGCCGGTGTCGACACGGTTCGCGGTGGTGCACTTCGACGGGCCGTACAGGCAGTCGCGGTTCGGGTACACCGGTGACGTGACCGACATGTCGAGCAGCGCAGCGGCCGACGCCTGGTGGCGCAGGCTGACCTTCGATGCCTTCCAGCCGTAGCGGCCCAGGCGCACCTTGCCGGTTTCCGGGTCGTACGCGAAGTTCGCGATGCCCTGGACGCCGTCGGCATCCGGAGCGGTCCTGGCACGCGCAATGATGTCGGCATCCGGGATCGCCTCGAGCAGGCCCATGCCGATCACCGGCTGCGCGCTGCGCACCGAGAACACGTCCGGCGTCGGGCCGTCGAAGCTCACCACCGGCTTGCTCAGTTCCACCGAACTGCCGTCGGCCAGTGTCACGGTCTTCAGCTCGAACTTCGACACGTGCACCGCGGTACCCCAGTCACGACGCACGCCATCGGTGGACCCCTTCGCGTTCATCTGGGCGCCGAGGCCGTACATCGGGTGCGGCAGCTGCTGACCATTCGCATCGGTCTGCGCCGTGCGCACCGCCATCGTGTCGATCTTCTGGTTGACGACGGTGGGTGCCAGGCTGCGGCCGTTGTTGATGTGGCAACCGAAGCAGGTCGACTGGTTGAACATCGGCCCTTGCAGGCCCACCGCGGCGGTGTTGCGGTCGTTGCCGTTCTCGGTGTGGTCGCCGGTCTGCATGTGGGTGTGGAACCAGCGGCGGCCTTCCACGAAGCGCTGCATGTTCTGCATGCCGATGTTGTTGTGCGGCTGCTGGAACACGAAGGTCGAGTTGTCGGCGTAGTCGTACGAGACCGAACCGAGGCCGCCCTGCAACGCCGCGGACGGCAGCGGCGTGTTGTTCAGGCGCGGCTGCGCACCGTAATAGGGACGCAGGCCCGCGCCCACCACGTAGCTCAGCTCGTTGGTGTAGTAGCGATGACCGTCGGTGGTGCCGAGCCCCCTCATGATCGCGGTCGTCGAGAAGAACGACGGCGAGAACTCGACCACGTCGCCCGTCTTCAACGAGCGCGCCGCGACGCTCTTGCCGGCGACCGGGGTGGCGGTGGTCACCTTGTCGGTGGCCGGGTCGAAGCTCACTGCGTAGTCGTAGAACTGGGTGGCGCCGGGCACGTCGGCACTGCGGGCCAGCACGCCGTTGACGTCGGTCGAGAGCGCGGAATGGCCGGGGAACGAGTCGAACACCACGCTGCAGCCATCGTTCGCGCCGATGATGTTGTTGTAGCCGCTCGTCGGCTTGGCCAGCGCGTTCTGCGGCGGCTTGGGCACCACGGGGCACGCGGCGATGCCTTGGCCGCCCAGCGTGTAGGTGTTGTCGTCCAGCAGGTCGCCCGGGCTCATCCAGCCGAAGCCGGTGGTGTTGGGGTTGTCGAACCCGCGAACGAAGGAATGGCCGCCGCCGTACTGCGGTTGCTGGAAGTACTCGTTGACGATCACCTTGGGCTTGGTGACGCCGGTCACCTTGCTGTTGTCGATGAACTCGACGCCCCAGGTGCGGAAGGCAAAGTAGTTGGCCACGAAGTTCAGGTGCGCGCCGGGCCCCTTGTCCACCGGGTTTCCGGCGGCGTCGACGGTCTCGTTCGCGCCGTAGCCGGCTTCGTTCCAGTCCTCGCCGCGCTCGCGGGCGTGCCGTGAGCGGCCGACGAAGCCGACGCGCGTCACCAGCGTGCCGTCCGGCAGCGAGAACTGGATGGTGTCGATCGGTGCCTGCTGGGCGGCCGCCGGGATCAGGTTGCTGCCGTCGGCCGGGTGCGGGATCACCGAGGCCGCGACCGCGGAACCCAGCGTGTTGTCGCTGCCCGGGGACTTGAAGCTCGCCTCGATGATCGAGTAGCCGTAGCCGGAGGCGCGCTTCACGCCGTTGATGCGGACGTAGCGGACGTTGGCGTTCAGGTTGTAGAACTCTTCGGTGCCGCCCTTGCCGTCGGCCACGTAGCGCAGCTGGTACCAGGTGCTGCCGTCGTCGGAGACGAGAATCGAATATTCCTTGGCATACGCGGCTTCCCACACCAGCTTCAGGTAGCCGATCTGGGTCTTGACGCCGAAGTCGAACTGGATCCAGTTGGTGTCGGACTGGGAGCTTTCCCAGCGGCTGTTCTGGGTGGCGTTGCCGTCAATGGCCTTGTCGGCGGTGTTGCCGCCGTTGGCGGTCAACGCGGTGGCCTTGACCGGCACGACGGCGACGCCGGGCTTGCTCATGTCGACGCCGGCGGGCAGTTGCTGCGCGGGCGTGGGCGCGGGCGCGGCCGGGGCACCGCCGGACGGCAGCGACGGGGGCGCCGGCACCGGCGCGGGTTCGTTGACCGGCGGATTCGGATCACTTGCCGGCGGCTGGGCCGGCGATTGCGGCGAAGGCGCGCCGACCGGGCTCGGTGCCGAAGCGGACGAGGAATCCGCATCCTTGCCGCCGCATCCGCTGAGGACGGCCGCTGCGAGGAAGAGGGAACCCAGTGCGACCAGCGCTGCGCGCGGCCGGTTCGGTTCTTCGGAAATCGGGTGGTTCATGTTCACAGGTCCTTTGATCGTCCGTTGGCTTGGGGCTGCGGTATCGAGAACTTCACCAATCCTCAGCGCCAGGTGCATGCGTGAAATGGTGCGCAGGTTTGATGCCAGCACCACGGCCGGTGCACGGTGGTAGAACCGGTTCCACCGCGTGTGTGTTGCGGCGCCAGGGGCCACGCGGTCTTGCGGCCGGGCCGGCGCCTTGCAAGGCCGAAGACAGATCGATACAAGTCCGACCGATTGGGGTTGCCAGGGAACAATTTGTGGCAGGCTTCACGGCAACGCCTACCAGACCGGCTATGCGATGGGACTGATCCAGTTCTCGACGCGACGCTCTCAGGCCACGACGTCGCTGAGCAGCAGCGCGCCGCGCCCGGCCGAGGTGGCCGGCGGGTGGCGAGGCTCCTCCGGCAGTTCGGCGGTCTGGTCCCAGATGGCATTCGCCACGGCGGTTGCAGGGCTGGTGTGTGTCGCGCAACGCGGCCGCACCATCAGCACGTCGATCGCCGAGGTCCAGCGCGGCTGGGCGCACAGCAGCTCGCCGGCACGCAGCTCCTCGCTCACCATCGACTCGTAGGCCATGCCGAGCCCGAGGCCCTGGGCCACCAGCGCGCGCAGCGCGTGCATGCTCTCGGCGACGCAAGCCACGCGCAGGTGCGGCAACGAGCGCTCGCGCGCCAGGCGCTGGCTCAGGAAGGTCGCCAGCGGGTGTCCATCGGCATAGTCGATGACCGGCACCGGCCGCTGCCAGGTGCCCGGCAACTCGAACAGCGGCTGACCGCCGCGCGCGCCCACCACCGCCATCAGGCGGTCGCGCGCGACCCGCTTGGCGTGGAACAGCTCCGGCATCAGCTCGATCGGCGCACGCGGGTCCTGGGCCACCACCCACAGCAGCGACTGGCCCGACAGCAGCTCGGCGCGTGCGCGGCGTTCGTCGCGGCTGACCGCGCGCAACGGCGTGTCGGGGAACTGGCGCCGGATGCGCCCGAGCAGCAGCGGCAACAGGCCGGCCTCGAAGCCGTCGGAGGTCGCGATCGTCACGGTGTGCGGGCCGCAGGACGGCTCGCGGTGCTGCGCGGCGTCGAACATCGAGCGCAGTCCGATCGCCAGCGGCGTGAACCGGCGCCCCGCGGCCGTCAGCAGCAAGGGCTGCGCGAGGCGGTCGAACAGCGGCGAGCCGACCCAGTGCTCGAGCGCCTGGATGCGCCGCGACAGCCCCGACTGCGACACGCCGCGGCGCTGCGCCGCCTGCGTGAAACTGCCGCAGTCGACCACCGTCAGGAAGTCATCGAGCCACCGGAGGTCCATCGGCAACGATGCGTCCCCGACCGCAATGCGTCGTCGGGGCCGGAAACATCCGGGTGTCGGGATGCGTGTGGCGCCAGACCGATTCGCCGTCGACGAACAGCCGCGACTCGCCAGTCTTGAGCGGCGACCAGGGTTCGTCGAGGGTCAGGGGCGCGGTCGCGATGACGACCATGCGGTCGTCGCGGCGGTTGAGCACGCCCAGGTCGAGCGACAGGTCGCAGTCGACGAGGCGCGCGGTCGGGAACGGATGGTGGCGCTCCAGCACGACCAGCCTGCTGGAACAGTGCGCGTACAGCCCGTGGCCGTTGGACAGCAGGAAGTTGAAGTTGCCGTGGCGCGCGATCGAGGCTGACAGCTCGGCCACGACCGGCGCCATCTCGAGCCAGCCGGGCGCTTGCGTCCGGCCGCCGAAGCGCTCGCGCAACTCTTGCAGCAGCCAGCAGAAGGCCTTTTCGCTGTCGGTGCTGCCCATCGGCAGGAACGGGCCGGGGCCGCGCAGCGGTGGATTGAAATCGCGCAGGTCGCCGTTGGTCGCGAAGATCCACGACTGCCCCAGCCACTCGCGCTGGAACGGGTGGCAGTTCGACAGCATCGGCTCGCCCTGCGTGGCCTTGCGGATGTGCGCCAGCACGATCTTCGACTTGATCGGGTAGCGGCCGACGAATTCGGCCAGCGGCGAATCGCAGGCTGGCTGGTCGTCGAGGAAGACGCGGCAGCCGGAGCGCTCGTAGAACGCGATGCCCCAGCCGTCGGCGTGATCGTCGGTGCGGCCGCCGCGCTGCGCGAAGCCGGTGAACGAGAAAGTGATCGCGGCGTTCGCGCTGGAGCTCATTCCAAGTAGCTGGCACATGGCAGATCTGGTGTTCAATACGCGGCATGCTGTCCTCCAATTGAGGAGAAATGACGAAGTTCGATGCGATCGGCCGCACGCCGCCGTGCCTGCACAGGCACCACCTCTCGATGCTGTGCGTCGCGGCGCTGCTCGCAGCGTGTGCGTCGGGCCCGAAAACGTCGTCACGCGACGGCCCCGAGGCGAAGGTCCCGCCCGACCTCGCCCGCGTGCCCGATGCGCAGCCGCAGGTCGAGCCGATCCGCCCGGGCGGGCCGAACAAGCCGTACGAGGTGCTCGGCAAGGACTACACGCCGCAGCGCGACGACAGCCCGCTCACCGAGCGGGGCCTGGCCTCGTGGTACGGCCGCAAGTTCCAGGGCAAGCGCACCGCGAGTGGCGAGGTCTACAACATGTACGCGATGACGGCGGCGCACAAGACGATGCCGATCCCGAGCTACGCCCGCGTGCGCAACCCGGCCAACGGGCGCGAGGTGATCGTGCGCGTCAACGACCGCGGCCCGTTCCACCCGGGCCGCGTGATCGACCTGAGCTACACCGCGGCGATGAAGCTCGGCGTGCTCAACGGCGTCGCGCCGGTCGAGGTCGAGCGCATCACGTTCGAGCAGATCCGCACCGGGTCGTGGCGGCGCGATGGTGGGGGGACGGAGGTGGCTGCCGCGCCGGCACCTGCGCCCGTGGTGGCGGCGACAGCCGCGCCCTTGCCTGCGGCGGTGTCAACGCCGCTGCCGGTTTCCGTTGCTGCCGTGCCTCTGCCCGATCTGCCCGCGGCCTCGGCGCCCGACGCACCGATCGACTCGAAGCCCAGCCGCGCCTTCACGACGGCGGCGCAGGGCTTCTGGGTGCAGCTCGGTGCGTTCAAGCAGCGTGACGGTGCCGAGCAGTTCCAGCAACGCGTGTCGGGCGAACTCGACTGGCTCGCGCCGCTGCTCGCGGTGTTCAGCGAGCCGTCGATCTTCCGGCTGCAGGCCGGGCCCTACCCGAACCGCGGCGAGGCGCAAGAGGCCGCGGGCCGCATCCGCGAGGCGCTGAAGCTGGTGCCGCTGATCGTCGAGCGGCGCTGATCCAGGCTGCGAAGTCAGCGTCCGCCGGTCACGTCGAGCAGGCTGCCGGTCGTGTAGCTCGCCGCATCGGAGATCAGCCACGCGATCGCGCGGCCCACTTCGTCGGCCGTGCCGGCGCGCTGCATCGGCACCTGCGGCGCCAGCTGCTGCGCTCGGTCGGGCTGGCCGCCGGACGCATGGATGTCGGTCTCGATGATGCCTGGCCGCACCGCGTTCACACGGATGCCTTCGGCGGCCACCTCGCGCGCCAGCCCGATCGTGAAGGTGTCGATCGCGCCCTTCGCGGCGGCATAGTCGACGTACTGCCCCGCACCGCCCAGCCGCGCCGCGGCCGACGACAGGTTGACGATCGCGCCGCCCGGCCCGCCGTGGCGCGTCGACAACCGCTTCACCGCCTCGCGCGCGCACAGGAAGCTGCCGAACACGTTGATCGCGAACATGCGCTGCAGCCGCGCGGCGTCGATCTGCTCGACGCGCGCCGCGCGGTCGACGACGCCGGCGTTGTTGACGAGGCCGTGCAACGGCGGCAGTCCGGCGTCGCGCTGTGCGGCGTCGACCTGCGCGAACATCGCGAGCACCTGCGCCTCGACCGACACGTCGGCCTGCAGCGCGATCGCGCGCCGGCCGAGCGCCGTGATGCGCTCGACCACCGCCTGCGCCGCGGCCGCATCGCGGGTGTAGTTCACCGCGACATCGAAGCCGAGTTCGGCGCAGCACAGCGCCGCCGCGGCGCCGATGCCGCGGCTGCCGCCGGTCACCAGCACCGTGCGGCCGGCCGACGGACGCGCTGCGTCACTCATCATCGCCGCCACCTTCGCCGCCGTCATCGCCCGCATCCTCCTTGCGTTTGGCCTTCGCGTCGAGCGTGGCCTGCAGTTCCGCCACGCCCTTCATGAAGCTGGCGGTGTCGACCGGCTTCGCGACGCGCAACGCCGGCGGGAACAGGTGGCTCATGTAGAGCTCGCTGCCCAGGCGGTCGCCGTTCTGCCAGTTGAACCACAGGCTGAGCGCCGTGCCGACCAGCGCCATCGCGACCGCTGCCTGCCGCACGCGGCGGTGCCGGTAGGGCTCGACCGCCAGCATGTGGAAGTACAGCAGCGTGGCGCCGACGGCATAGCCGAGCACGAACTTGAAGTCGCTCAGCCATGGCCACGACAGCGAGAACGACAGCAGTTGCGTCGCGCCGCTGATCAGCTCCCAGGCCAGCACCGCGATCAGCGCCACCCGCAGGTGCCAGCCGAAATGCCCCTGGCGCGTGAACAGCTTGGACAGCAGCGTCCACACGCCGCACCAGCCCATCAGCCCGACGATCGCCGAGATGGCGCCGCTGCCGAGCGCGCGCACGAAGCCGTCGGGGTCGGTGTCGAGGTAGGTGTTGAACACCTCCATCGCGCCGACCAGCAGCAGCAGCAGCGCGAGCAGCGGCAGCCCCTGCGCCAGCGAGCGCGTCGGGTCCAGCCGCAGCTCGGGCGCGAGCGCGTGCTCGGCCAGCCGCAGCCGCAGGTGCACGCGGCCGATCGTGATCGCGAGCGGCGTGTCGCCGACCGCGCCACGCCCGCCGGCGTCCACCCGCTGCGTGCCGAGCAGCGCGCCGTTGAGGGTCTCGCCCACCTGCACGAACGCGCCGGTCTCGTCGCGGTCGATCACCAGGTGGTGCGGCGCGACGTGCGGGTCGTCGAGCACCAGGTCGTTGTCGAGCGCCCGCCCGACCCGCAGCGGCCATTGCGGCACCGCCACGCCGTGGCGCGGCGTGCCGTCGCGCTCCAGCACTTCGATCAGCGCGACCGCACCCATGCGTAGGCCTCCAGGTAATGCTGTGCGAGTTTCATCGCGTTCGGGTAGCTGACGGCCTGTGCATCGAAGCGGCCCTGCACGCCGGATTTGGGTTCGTCGAGCGTGGCGACGAGCACCGAGACGTCGTACAGCTGCGGCAGCTTCTTGTAGGCGCGCACGCAGACCACGGCGCGCAGCGGCAGGCCGTCGCGGTCGATGAAGTCCTCGTGGCACTGCGGGCGCGTCTGCTGGTCGGGGCGGCGGCGGTCGAAGTGCTCGTTGCGGAAGCTCTGCGCATAGCGCGCCGAGAAGCGCAGCGTGCCGAGCTTGCGGCCGTCGTAGCTCTCGTGGCGCACCGAGATCGCGCCGGTCGTGAACTCGCCCATGAAGATGCGGGTGTCCATCACGCAGTCGGAGCGCTCGAAATCGAGCCCGCCGGTGCGCGACGGCTCGCTGCTGCCCCAGCAGCGCATGAAGCGGTCGGGCGGCACCGGCACCTGGTAGCGCGGGTGCGTCGCGAGCTTCCAGCCCTGCGCGATGAAGCGGTCGGTCAGTTGCTGCTGGTGCACCATCATCTGCTCGGTCAGCACCGGCCAGGCCGGCAGCGCCAGCGGCGCGGCGTCGCGCCCGCGTGCCAGCAGCGCGCTCGCGAGCGCGCCCGGCACCAGGAAGCTGACCTGCTCGCCGTCGACGCGCCGCGCGACGTTGACGCCGATCACGCGGCCCTCCTGGTCGAGCGCGGGGCCGCCGCTCATGCCGGCGCTCAGCGAGCCGGCGAAGAAGATCTGCGGGTAGAACGAGCGCTCGACCAGCCCGTTGTAGTTGCCCTCGATCACCGCGAAGCCGACGTCCAGCGGATTGCCGAGCGAGTACATGCGCTCGCCCTGCGCGAGCTTCTGCGCCTCGGGCCGGAACGACAGCGCGTCGAACGTCGCGGCGGCCTTCGGGTCGGTGAGCTTGAGCAGCGCCAGGTCGTGCAGCACGTCGAGCATCAGGATCTTGACCGGCGCTTCGCGGCCGTCGGCGGTGACCGACACCAGGTCGTGGCGCTCGGGCTGCAGCGCAGCCTCGGCGACGACGTGGAAGTTGGTGATCATGTGCCCCTGCGCCGACACCATGAAGCCCGAGCCCACCGAGGTCTGGCTGGCCTGGCCCTTCAGCACGGTGCGGATCTGCACCAGCTGCGAGCGGGCCTGTTCGTAGACCTTGCGGGCCGACAGCGACACCGGCGCGGAGGCCGGCGGGTCGGGAGGGATGGCCTTGGCGGGGGCCGTCTGTGCCAGGGCGGGCGAGAGGACCGCCGAGCACAGCACCAACGCCAGGGCTTGAATCAATCCGGGAAAACCGGTGCGTGGCGATCTCATCGAAATCATTCTACGGGCCGGCCCCCGTAGCCCGGATGCGAATCCGGGTTATCCGTTCAATGGCACTCAACCGTCCCCGGGGTGCACGCGACCGCGTTGCTCTGCAGGTCGAGCCCGTCGCCGGTGCGGCCATACAGCGCGAGCATCTTGTAGCCCGTCGCCGGGAGTGCCGTGGCACCGTTCGTGACGGCGATCGCCGCCGAGGTCGCAGCGGGGCGCAGTCGGAAATCGGCGATGCGCCCGCTGCCGCCCTGGCCGCATTGCGCACGGTCGCTGCAGACCGAGCCGCTGTCGAGGCCGAGCGTGCCGTGGGCGAAGGTCCACGCGAGGTTCAGCGTGGTGCCGGCGTTGGCGTCGAGCGCGAGGTCGAGCAGCGATTGCCGGCCGGCCACTGTCAAGTCGGTCCACGGCAGGTTCGGCATCGCGGCCCAGACCGGCGGCACGCCTTCGACATCGACCTCGAAGCTGCTGCGCCCCGAGACCGCGAACGGCACGCTGCAGGCGTCGTCGCTGAAGGTGTTGACGGTGACGGTGCGGCCGCCGCGGAAGAAGTTGCGCACCACCACGTCGCCCACGTCGCCGTCCGGCAGCGCGACCCAGGTGTCGTCGGCATTGCGCAGCGCGCCCACCGCCGGATCCAGGCTGCGCGTGTTGCCGAACGCGTTCTGCTGCCACAGCGACAACCGCGGCACGTTGGCGCCGAAGCGCTTGTAGTACGCGATGGTCACCAGCGCCTGGTCGGCATTGCGCTGCACCACCTGTGCGCACTGCAGGCCGCTGACGGCCTGGATGTCGAACGCGATCGCACGCGAGTAGCTGACGACCGGCGTGTCGCCGTCGATGCGCACGTCGCGCTGCGCCTTCGCCGAGGCATGCAGCTGCACCGGGTCGACGTCGCCGAGGAATTTCCAGGCGCCGCCCTCGCGCGTCACGCCCATGCCGTTGCCCACCGGCTGCACGCCGCCGTCCTGGTCCTGCAGCACGAAACTGACGCGGCACACCGGCTGCGCGCCGTCGAGGTCGCAGCGGCCGAGCGTCGGGCTCAGCAGCCGCGAGCCGAACATGTCCTGCGATGCGAACATCTCGCACAGGCCTGCGGCCACCGCGCTGCCGCCGGTCAGCGGCGCGCCGTCGTCGGTGCTCATGCGCGCGCCGCTGGCGATCTGCGCCGCGAGGCCGCTGTTGCAGGCCGGCGCGCTGGCCAGCGCCTGCGTCATGTTGGCGAACAAGGTCTCGAGGCCACCCAGCGACAGCTCGCCCGCGCCGTTGGCCACGGTCACCGCGCCGAGCGTCGAGCCCTGTTCGAAGTAGAGGTTGCCGCTGCCCAGGCGCGGCGTGATCTGCACGAAGGCCTTGTCGTCGACACCGGTCGCCACGCCGACGGCATCGAGCACCTTGTCGTAGCCGCTGCGCGAGCCGGCCGACAGCGCGCCGGTGATGAAGTCGAAATTGCCGGCGACGTTGCCGCTGAGCACGCCCGACAGGCCGGCCCGCAGCTGGGTCTGCGCGCCCGCGACGGCATTCGCATCGAGCACGCTGCTGCTGCCCGCCATCAGCTCGACCGGCGCCTGGCCGGCCGCCAGCAGCACGGTGGCGCTGGTCAGCGGCGTCACGTTGGCGGTGCCCGGGCCTTGCGCGACCGAGTACAGGCATTGGTAGTTCGCGCCGGCATAGCCGCAGGCCTCGATGCGGAACGGCGCCTTGCCGGTCAGCTCGGGCACCGTGAAGCTGCCGTCGGCGCCGACCGCGATGTCGTGCGCGACGAGCACGCCGTCGGCGTCCAGGATGCGCAGCGTGCCGCCGGTGATCGGCGCGCCGACCGCGACCGAGCCGCTGAGCTGCGTGGTCGGCACGGTGGCCACCGGCGCGGCGCTCTGCGACGACGGCGAGCCGCCGCAGGCGGCCAGCGCGAGCAGGACCAGCGTGGAGAGTGCCTGGGTGCCGAGCCCGATCCAGGAATTCGAACGGCGGGATCTGAGGTTCATGGCGCTCCTTCGCGACCGGCGACAACCGGGCAATACCGCACGGCGCCGTGGCGGAAGCGGTTTCCGGCGGCCCGTGGTGACCGGTCTTCGGCGTGGGCAGCACCGGCTTGAGTCAGGGTCTCCCTCGCGAGCGTGACTTCGTGACGCAGCAACGCCTACGCAGCAACCCTCACTGCCCGACCGGGCATCAGGGCTAAAGTTGTCGCTTCCTCGATCCCCGGATCTCGCACCATGCAACGTCGTGACATCCTCCTGCGCAGCGCCGCCGCCGGCGCAATGGCCGCCTTTCCCGCCCTGCTGCACGCGCAGGCGCTCGACAAGCCGAAGCTGACCATCGCGGTCGGCGGCAAGAACCTGCTGTACTACCTGCCGCTGACCATCGCCGAGAGCCTCGGCTACTTCAAGGCCGAGGGGCTGGAGGTGACGATCGCCGACTTCGCCGGCGGCTCGCGCGCGCTGCAGGCGGTGGTCGGTGGCAGCGCCGACGTGGTGTCGGGCGCGTTCGAGCACACGCTGAACATGCAGGTCAAGGGCCAGCGCATGCGCGCCTTCGTGCTGCAGGGCCGGGCACCGCAGATCGTGCTGGGCGTCAACCCGAAGACGATGCCCGCCTTCAAGGGCATCGCCGACCTGAAGGGCAAGAAGATCGGTGTCACCGCGCCCGGCTCGTCGACCAACGTGCTCGCGAACTTCGTGCTCGCGAAGGCGGGGCTGAAGCCGAGCGACGTGTCGATCATCGGCGTGGGCGCCGGCAGCGGCGCGGTCGCGGCGATGCGCTCCGGCCAGATCGACGCGATGAGCAACCTCGACCCGGTGATCACGCTGCTGCAGCGCAGCGGCGACCTGAAGATCGTCTCCGACACCCGCATCGTCGCCGAGGCCGACAAGGTGTTCGGCGGCCCGATGCCGGCCGGCTGCCTGTACGCGCCGCAGACCTTCATCGACAAGAACCCGCTCTCGACGCAGGCGCTGGCCAATGCGCTGGTGCGGGCCGACAAGTGGATCCAGGCAGCAGGCCCCGGCGAGATCATCAAGGCGGTGCCCGAGAGTTACCTGCTCGGTGACCGCGCGGTCTACATCGATGCCTTCCTCGCCGCGAAGGGCGCGCTGTCGGTCGACGGACTGATGCCCGAGGCCGGGCCCGAGACGGCGCGGCGCGCACTCGCGAGCGTCGACCCGGAGATCGCGGCGGCCAAGCTGGATCTTTCGGCGGTCTACACGAACGACTTCGTGAAGAAGGCCAACGCGAAGTACCCCAAGGCATGAGCGGGGATGTTGCACTGCAGTTCGACGGCGTCAGCTGCACCTTCATCTCGCGCGACGACCCGGGCCAGCGCTACACCGCGGTGCGCGATGTCTCGCTGACCGTCGGCGCCGGCGAGTTCGTCTCGGTGGTCGGGCCGACCGGCTGCGGCAAGAGCACCCTGCTCAACATGGCGGCCGGCTTGCTGACGCCGAGCAGCGGCACGGTCCACGTCTTCGGGCGCCCGCTGACGGGTTTGAACACCCGCGCCGGCTACCTGTTCCAGGCCGAGAGCCTGATGCCCTGGCGCACCGCGCTGCGCAACGTGATGGCCGGGCTGGAGTTCCGCGGCGTCGCCGACGCGAAGGCGCAGGCCGAGGAATGGCTGCGCCGCGTCGGCTTGGGCGGCTTCGGCGACCGCTACCCGCACCAGCTGTCGGGCGGCATGCGCAAGCGCGTGAGCCTGGCGCAGACGCTCGCGCTCGACCCCGACATCATCCTGATGGACGAGCCGTTCTCGGCACTCGACATCCAGACCCGCCAGCTGATGGAGAACGAGGTGCTGGCGCTGTGGGCCGCCAAGAAGAAGGCGGTGCTGTTCATCACGCACGACCTCGACGAAGCGATCGCGATGAGCGACCGCGTGGTGTGCCTGAGCGCCGGCCCGGGCTCGCGCCCGATCGGCGAATTCCGCATCGACCTCGAGCGCCCGCGCGACGTGGCCGAGGTGCGCGCCGCGCCGCGCTTCGTCGAGCTGCACCAGGCGATCTGGTCGGTGCTGCGCGACGAGGTCGTCAAGGGTTATCAGCAGCAACTCGCCGCCTGACGCCATGTGGAAGTTCATCAAGCCCCGCCCGGGCAACCTGCGCGCCTGGCAGCTCGGCCTGCTGGTCGCGATCTTCGTGCTGTGGCACGTGCTGACCGCGCCCGGCCTGATCCGGCCGTTCCTGTTCGAGAACGACCGCCAGGCGGCGTTCTTCTTCGGCGAGCCGCTGAAGATCTTCGGCCGGGTGTGGGCCTGGTTCGTGACCAGCGCCGACATCTACCACCACCTGTGGATCACGCTGCTGGAGACGGTGCTCGCGTTCGGCATCGGCACCGCGATGGGCCTGGGCTGCGGGCTGTGGCTCGCGCTCAGCCCGATGGCGGCGGCGATCTGCGAGCCCTACATCAAGGCGCTGAACTCGATGCCGCGCGTGATCCTCGCGCCGATCTTCGCGGTGTGGTTCGGCCTGGGCGTCGCGAGCAAGGTGGCGCTGGGCATCACGCTGGTGTTCTTCATCGTGTTCTTCAACGTCTATCAGGGCGTCAAGGAGGTGAGCCCGGTGGTGCTCGCGAACGCGCGCATGCTGGGCGCGAGCCAGCGCCAGCTGCTGCGGCACGTGTATTTGCCGAGCGCCACCAGCTGGGTGTTCAGCTCGCTGCACACGAGTGTCGGGCTGGCCTTCGTCGGCGCGGTGGTCGGCGAGTACCTCGGCTCGGCCGAGGGCGTCGGCTACCTGATCCTGCAGGCCGAAGGCTCGTTCGACATCAACACCGTGATGGCCGGCATCCTGGTGCTGACGGCCTTCGCGCTGCTGCTGGACGCCGCGGTCGGCTGGGGCGAGCGGCGGCTGATGAAATGGCAGCCGAAGACCGGGGAAACCGAGAAGCTCTGAGTCGCCGACAATCGAGGATTCCTGCCCACCGGCGGGATGCCGCCTCGAAACCCCGCAACCACCGGTCACACGCCGGACCATCCGAGTTCACGCCACCCATGTCGACCTCACGCTTGCTCAGCCTGTTCGCACTCGTCGCCCTGACCGCCTGCGGCGGTGGCGGCGGTGATTCTTCGCCACCTCCTCCGCCTCCGCCGGCACCCGCCCCCGAGCCGATCCCGCCGGCGCCGTATGCCACCTGCAGCGATGCCGGCAAGACGGTTGCCGCCGCGAGCACGGCCACCAACACCGTCTGCATGCTGACCACGCAGGGCGAGATCGTCGTCGAGCTGTACAACGACAAGACGCCGATCACGGTCACGAACTTCCTGCAGTACGTCGCGGCCAAGCGCTATGACAACACGCTGTACCACCGCGTCGTCAAGGGCTTCGTCGTGCAGGGCGGCGGCTACACGACCGACGGCATCGCCGTGGTGACCTACCCGATGATCAAGATCGAGGCCGACAAGGGCTTGAGCAACGTGCGCGGCACGATCGCGATGGCCCGTCTCGGCAGCGCCAACCCCGACACCGCGACCAGCCAGTTCTTCTTCAACGCCGTCGACAACAGCGCCTGCCTCGACGCCGGCAAGAAGACCAACGGCTGCGACCCCAACGGCTATGCGGTGTTCGGCAAGGTCATCGCCGGGCTGGACACGATCGACAAGATCGCCGCGGTGCCGGTGTACAGYGACGGCCTGCCGGTCACGCGGGTGGTGACCTACTGGGCCGAGCAGCTGAAGTAAGCGTCACTTGGCCGTCGGCATCACGAACTCGGCGCCACGGCCGATGCTTGACGGCCAGCGCTGCATCACGCTCTTCTGCCTGGTGTAGAAGCGCACGCCCTCTTCGCCGTAGGCATGCATGTCGCCGAACAGGCTCTTCTTCCAGCCGCCGAAGCCGTGCCAGGCCATCGGCACCGGGATCGGCACGTTGATGCCGACCATGCCGACCTGCACGCGCCGCGCGAACTCGCGCGCGACGTTGCCGTCGCTCGTGAAGCAGGCGACGCCGTTACCGAACTCGTGCGCATTGACGAGCGCCAGCGCCGCCGCGAAATCCGGCACCCGCACGACGGCCAGCACCGGCCCGAAGATCTCCTCGCGGTAGATGCGCATCTGCGGCGTCACGTGGTCGAACAGCGTGCCGCCGATCCAGAAGCCGCCGTCGTGCCCGGGCACGCGCAGCCCGCGGCCGTCAACCACGAGTTTCGCGCCCTCCTGCACGCCGACGTCGATGTAGCCGCTGATGCGCTCGAGCGCCTGCGCGGTGACGATCGGCCCCATCTCGGCATCGAGTTCCATGCCGTTCTTCACCTTCAGCGTCTTCGCGCGCGCGGCAACCGCGTCGACCAATCGATCGGCGATGTCGCCCACCACCACCGCGACGCTGATCGCCATGCAGCGCTCGCCGGCCGAGCCGTAGCCGGCGCCGATCAGCGCATCGACCGCCTGGTCGAGGTCGGCGTCGGGCATCACCACCATGTGGTTCTTCGCGCCGCCCAGCGCCTGCACCCGCTTGCCGTGGTGCGCGCCGGTCTCGTAGATGTACTGCGCGATCGGCGTCGAGCCGACGAAGCTGACCGCCTTCACGTCGGGGTGCGTCAGCAGCGCGTCGACCACCAGCTTGTCGCCCTGCACGACGTTGAACACGCCATCCGGCAGCCCGGCCTGCTTCAGCAGCTCGGCCATGAACAGCGAGGCCGACGGGTCGCGCTCGCTCGGCTTCAAAATGAAACTGTTGCCCGCGGCGATCGCCACCGGGAACATCCAGCAGGGCACCATGCACGGGAAGTTGAACGGCGTGATGCCGGCCACCACGCCCAGCGGCTGGCGCAGCGTCCAGTTGTCGATGCCGGTCGAGACCTGGTCGGTGAAGTCGCCCTTCAGCAGCTGCGGGATGCCGCAGGCGAACTCGACGATGTCGATGCCGCGCGAGACCTCGCCCTGCGCATCGGTGAACACCTTGCCGTGCTCGGCGGTGATCATCGCGGCCAGCGTGTCGCGGTGCAGGTTCATCAGCTCCAGGAACTTGAACATCACGCGCCCGCGGCGGATCGGCGGCGTCTGCGCCCAGCCGTCGAACGCGGCCTGCGCGGCGGCCACTGCGGCGTTCACGTCCTCGAGGCTGCCGAGCGCCACCTGGCGCGCGACCGCACCGGTCGCCGGGTTGTAGACCGCCTGGCGGCGTCCGCTGCGGCTCGCGACCGGCGCGCCCTGGATGAAGTGGCCGACCTCGGCGGTGGCGGTGAACGGATCGTGGGCGCCCATGGCGTTGTCTCCTGAGGCTGTGGTGTACCGATTCAGTCTAGGAGCCGGCCCGCCGCTTGCCAATGCGATCACGGTGACTTCATTGTTCGATAATCTGAACAATGACGACCACCGACCAACGCATCGACCTGCTCTGGCCGCAGGTGCACACGCTGACGCTGCTGGGCCAGCTGGCGAGCTTCACGCAGGTGGCGCAGCGGCTCGGGCTGTCGAAGGCGGCGGTCAGCCAGCGCATCACCGAGCTGGAGCGTGCGGTCGGCCAGCCGCTGGTGCAGCGCACCACGCGTTCGGTGCGGCTGACCGATGCCGGGCGGCGGCTGGTCGAGCAGACCGGCGAGGCCTTCGAGCTGATCGCGCGCAGCGTCGTCGAGGCGCGCGACCAGGCGGCGCAGCCGCGCGGGCTGGTGCGCATCACCGCGCCGGTCGCGCTCGGGCGGCAGCATGTCGCGCCGCATCTCGAGGACTTCGTGCGCGCGCACCCCGACATCCGTGTCGAGCTCGACCTGTCGGACCGCCTCGTCACGTTGGCGCACGAAGGCTTCGACCTGGCGGTGCGGCACACCAGCGCGCCGCCGGAGAACCATGTGGCCTGGAAGCTCTGCGCGTCGCGCGCGCTGCTGGTGGCGAGCCGGGCCTACCTGAAGCGGCAGGGCATGCCCAAGTCACCGGCCGACCTGGCCGGCCACGCCTGCCTGACCTACCTGCGGCCCGGCCCGGCGGTGTGGCAGTTCGAGCGCAGCGCGCACGGGGACGAGCCCGAGCCGCAGCGGCTGAGCGTCGTCGCGCAGGGGCCGCTGCGGGCCGGCAACAGCGAGGTGCTGCGCGACGCGGCGCTGGCCGGGCTGGGCATCGCGCTGGTGCCGGATTTCAGCGCGGCCGCGGCCTTGCGTGCCGGCAAGCTGCGCGAGGTGCTGCCGCAGTGGCGGCCGGTCGGCTTCTTCGGCGATGCGGTCTATGCGATGCGGCCGTGGAGCCCGAGCACGCCGAAGGCGGTGCAGGCGCTGGTCGCGCACCTGCGCGCGGCGCTGGCCGGCGGTTTCGGCGAGGTCTCGCTACAGTCGCCTTCTGACTTGCTGGAGGGAAACCATGCTGCGCCCTGACATCACCATCGAAGGATTCCACGAACGCCAGGCGGGCTTCGCGCCCGACCGCTTCGGCGTGCAGATCACCGCCATCGCCGAGGGCCACCTCGACTCGCAGATGCAGGTCCAGCCATGGATGCTGGCGCCGAACGGCTTCCTGCACGCGGCCAGCGTGATCATGCTGGCCGACACCAGCGCCGGCTACGCGACCATCGCCCACCTGCCCGAGGGGGCGAAGAACTTCACGACGATCGAGCTGAAGAGCAACTTCTTCAGCACCGCGAAGGACGGCCTGCTGCGCTGCGAGGCCCGCGCCGACCACCTCGGCCGCTCGACCCAGGTCTGGTCGGCCACCGTCTTCAGCCCGCAAGGCAAGAAGATGGCCTTGTTCCGCTGCACCCAGATCATCCTCAGCTGAGCGCGGGCAAAAAAAAAGCCCACCCGGTAAGGGGTGGGCTGGAAGTCCTCAAGAGAGAGGACGTCGTTGGGATCGTTGCGGCCGGTCGCCTGTCGTTCTGGTGTGGGCCCCGGCTTACTGCAATCGTTGGTATCGCGCGGTTTGGTTTTCAAACCCGTGTGACAGCATGGACGGACTGTAGGAGGACGAAAACGTTTGGGCCATCCCCAAAACGGGGGAAACGTTTTCAGGGAACTTGTGGCACAGAGGATCTGCCGATCTCATGCGATCGGCGGCAAACCCAGCATTGGCGCGGGTTGGCGCGAATCGGCCCCTGTCGACGCGAGAGGCAGGCCTGCTTGGCAAGTGACCGAAGTTCGGCCAAAAGTTCGCATGCAATTTCATGCGTTCGCATCCCGAATGAAGCTGTGGCGCGACGGTCACACCGCGCAGCGCGACAATCCGCCGATGCACCCGCCTTCCCACCGCCGTCCGCCCGCGCGCACGCATGCGCCCACCACGCCGTTGACCGAGTCGGAGATCGACGAGCTGCAGGCCCGCCTCGACGCGGTGCCGGCGCCGCTCGATCCGCTGGACGCCAGCATGGTCGACGGCTTCCTGTGCGGCGTGCTGGTGCAGCCGGTGCGGGTGCCGGCGCAGCGCTGGCTGCCGCTGCTGACCGATGTCGACGGGCGCCCGCCGCCAGCGAACTTCGACGCCCGCCGCCTGCACGAGCTGGCGCAACGCCGCCATGCCGAGCTGAACGATGCGATCACGCGCCGCCAGTGGTTCGATCCGTGGGTGTTCGAACTGGATGATGGATCGGACGAAGACGACGCGAGCATCGAGGCGGTGCTGCCGTGGGTGGCCGGCTTCGCGACCGCGATGGAGGCCTTTCCGGAGCTGATGAACGGCGACGCGCAGGCGCTGACCGAGCCGCTCGCGCTGCTGTACCGCCACCTCGATCCCGAGGACCTGGAGGATGCCGACGACCTGCTCGAAGAGATCGAATCGCTGGAGCCGCCGGCCGACCTGAGCGAGGCCGTCGAAGGGCTGGTGCGCGCGACGCTGCTGCTGGCCGACGTCGGGCGGCCGCTGCAGCCGCAGCCCGCGCCCCGCTCGCCGCAGCGGCCCCCGCACCGCCCGCGGCGTTAGCTTCTTCCGAACCAGCGGCGCGCGTGCAGCCCGAGCCCGGTCGCCACGCTGGCGAACCGGTCGCCGCGCACCGCGCGCGCCTGCGGAAACTCCGCCGCGATCTGCTGGGCCAGCAGCCGCAGGCCGGTCGAGCCGCCGGTGAAGTACAGCGCGTCGACCTGCTCCGGCCGCAGCCCCGCCTGCCGCACCGTCTCGCGCGCCGCGCCGACGATGCGCGCGATGTCGCCCTCGATCGCCTGCACCGCCTCGCGCTCGGTCAGCAGCACCTCCAGCCGCCGCTCGACGTGCGACAGGTCGATGGTGGTGTCGCCACCCTCGGCGACGCTGATCTTCGCGGCCTCGGCGCGCGACGCCAGCTCGTGCCCCAGCCGCTCGGTCACCACCGTCATCAGCCGCTGGTGGTGCAGCGGGTTGCCGTAGAAGCCACGCATGCTGCGCAGCTCGGCCACCCGCTGCGGGCTGTAGACCGAGTTGATCAGGTGCCAGGTCGCGAGGTCGAAGTAGACGCCGGTGGGCACCTCGCGCGCCGGCGCACCGCCGCTGCTCGGGCCCATCGCGCCGTAGCCGAACTCGCGCAGGATGCTGGCCAGCTCGACGCGGCGGTCGAAGTCGGTGCCGGCGATGTGCACGCCGTGGTTGGCGAGGATGTCGTCCTTGCGCTCCAGCCGCGGCGCGCGCTCGGGGCCGACGCGCACCAGCGAGAAGTCCGAGGTGCCGCCGCCGATGTCGGCCACCAGCACCAGCTGCTCGCGGTCGATGCCGCTCTCGAAGTCGAAGGCTGCGGCGATCGGCTCGTACTGGAAGTGCACCTCGTCGAAGCCGACCATCGCGGCGGCCTCGGCCAGCGTGGCCTGCGCCTGCGCGTCGCGCACCGGGTCGTCGTCGACGAAGAACACCGGCCGGCCCAGCACCGCGCGGTGGATCGGTGACTGCGCCTGGGTCTCGGCCAGCGTCTTCAGGTGCTTCAGGTAGCCGGCGATGATGTCGACGTACTTGACGCCGCGCCCGCCGCCGACGTCGGTGGTCTGGTCGGCCAGGCTGCTGCCGAGGATGCTCTTCATCGAGCGCATCAGCCGGCCGTCGAGTCCGTCGACGTAGGCGGCCAGCGCCGCGCGGCCGAACGCCCGCGGCGGGCCGTTGGTCTCGGCGCCTTCGACGAAGTAGAAGACGGCGGTCGGCATCGTGCGCTGGCCGGGCTCGAGCTCGACCAGGCGCATCGCGCTGGTGGGCTGTCCGGCGGCCAATCCATCGGGAATCGCGATGGCCGAGTTGGACGTGCCGAAATCGATGGCGCAATACATCATGGCGGCGGGGGTCGCAACGGATGGGGGGCGCGGATTGTAGGGCACACTGCCGCGCGATGAACCCGACGAGCAGTCCCCCACCTCCCGACCTGGCCACGCTGCTGGCGCGCATCGCGCTGCGCGAGCGGGCTGCGTTCGAGCCGCTGTACCGCGCCACCTGCGCGCATCTGTTGGGCGTCGCGTTCCGTATCTTGAACGACAGGGGCCGCGCCGAAGAGGTGCTCCAGGAGGCGTTCATGAATGTCTGGCACAACGCCGCGAGCTACCGGCCCGACGTGGCGGCCCCGATGACCTGGCTGATCAACATCGTGCGCAACAAGGCGATCGACACGCTGCGCTCCGGCAAGACCGAGCGGGCTTCGACGGTCGCGCTCGACGACGAAGCGATGGCCGTCGCCGGCGACCCGGCGCTGGAGCCGCAGCGGCTGCTCGACGACGGGCTGACCAAGGCGCGCATCGACGGCTGCATGGCGGCGCTGAACGCCTCGCAGCGGCAGGCGCTGGCGCTCGCGTACTACCGCGGCATGGTGCACACCGACATCGCGCTGGCGTTGAACGCGCCGGTCGGCACCGCGAAGGCCTGGGTGCGGCGCGGCCTCGACAAGCTGAAGGATTGCCTCAGCGCGGCGGGGGTGGGCGCATGAACTACCTGCAACCCGAGCGCCTGGACCGGCTGGCGCGCGAATACGTGCTGGGCACGCTGACCGGCGGCGCGCGGCGCCGCTTCGAGCGCGTGCTGCGCAACAGCCCCGCGGCCTCGCTCGCGGTCGGTGCGTGGCAACGGCGCTTCTCGGTGCTGGCGGCCAGCGTGCCGCCGCTGCAGCCGCGCGAGGCGACGTGGCAAGGGCTCGAGCGCCGGCTGTTCCCGGCGGCGTCCGGCAAGGCGCCTGGCTTCGGTGCCTGGCTCGCTGGCCTGCTGTCCGCGCGCTCGCTCGGCGGCGCGCTGGCCGGCGTGCTGCTGTGCCTGGCGGTGCTGCGGCTGCAGCCGGAGCTGATCGGGCTGCAGCCGCCGTCCGAGGCGCTGCCGCAAAGCTATGTCGGCCTGCTCAGCGACACCGAAGGCCGTCCGGCCGTGCTCGCGAGTTCGCTGCGCCACGGCCGCCAGCTCAGCGTGAAGCTGCTGCAGCCGGTGGTGGTGCCGGCCGGTCGCGTCGCGCAGCTGTGGGCACTGCCGCGCGACGGCAGCGCGCCGTTCCCGGTCGGCGTCGTGCCCGACCATGGCAGCGGGGTACTGGCGTTGGCCGACAGCTCCGAGAAGCTCTTCTTCAACGTGACACGGCTCGCGGTCAGCCTGGAGGCGGCGCCGGCGCTGGCCGGTGCTGCGCCGTCGGGACCGTTCGTGCTGATCGGCCCGTGCGTGAAGCTCTGGTAGCAATTTCTTTCAATCGCGGATGCGTCCGTCGGCGCATCCCGCTCCGTAAGTGCCAGCAAGACACCGACGATGGTGTCTGCCAACCCACCCCTCGAAGGACCTGACGATCATGAACACGACATTCGCCCGCCTGCTGACCCTCTCGACGCTCGCCCTGGCCCTGGGCAGCGCCTTCGCTGCCGACAGCGCGCCGCCGGCGCCGACCCCGGCCGCAGCCGCCGCCGACAAGCTGGGCGCCGCGCGCGCGCAGATCGCCGCGAAGAACTGGTCCGGCGCCATCGACGAGCTGAAGAAGGTCAACGACACCGGCAGCGCCGACTGGAACAATCTGATGGGCTACAGCCTGCGCAAGGCGAAGACGCCCGACCTGGCCGCCTCGGAGAAGTTCTACGACACCGCGCTGCGCATCGACCCGAAGCACAAGGGCACGCTCGAATACTCCGGCGAGCTGTTCCTGATGAAGGGCGACCTGCCGAACGCCGAGCAGCGCCTCGCGTCGCTGAACAAGGTCTGCGGCGCGAGCTGCGACGAGACGGTCGAGCTGAAGAAGGCGATCGAGCGCTACAAGGCCGCGGGCAACAAGTACGTCGCCTCGAACTGGTAAGACAGGATCAGGCGGCCACCATCCGCGTGGCCCCTGCCTGCGGCACCTCGCCGCAGAACCCGAAGTCCAGCGCCGGCCGCACGCCGCTCATCAACTCGGCGAGCGCGCGGCCCGATCCGGCGCCGTGCGTCCAGCCCAGCGTGCCGTGGCCGGCGTTGAGCCACAGGTTCGACAGCTTGCTGCGCCCGATGTAGGGCACGTTGGTCGGCGTGCTGGGCCGCAGGCCGGTCCAGAAGTTCGGCTCGCTGGTGTCGGCGACGCCCGGGAAGATCTCTTCGTAGCGGTCGATCAGCGCCTGGCAACGCACGCGCGAGGTCGCGCCGTCGAGGCTGGTGTCGTAGCCGGCCATCTCGGCCGTGCCGGCGATGCGCACGTGATCACCGAGCCGGCTGATCGCGATCTTGCGCGAGTCGTCGAGCAGGCTCGCGACGCTGGCGGCTTCCGGCCGCTTCAGCTTCAGCGTCGCCGAGTAGCCCTTGGCCGGGTAGATGTTCAGGTAGATGCCGAGCGGCCGCAGCAGCGGCGCGGTGAAGCTGCCCATCGCGGCGACGAAGGTGTCGGCCTTCAACACGCTGCGCTCGCCGGTTGGCAGGTGGCGCAGCTGCACCGACTGCACCGCACCGCCCGCCGCGTCGATGCCGTCGATGTCGTGCTCGTACAGGAACGTGGCGCCGCGTTGCTGGCAGCGCAGCGCGAGCTGCTGCGTGAAGACCCGCGCATCGCCCGATTCGTCGCTGGGTGTGAAGGTGCCGCCGGCGATGCCGTTCGCGAAGCCCTGCAGCGCCGGCTCGACCTTCAGCACCTCGTCGCGCGACAGCACGCGGCGGTCGACGCCGTGGTGGCGCATCAGCTCGGCACCGGCCGCGCCTTCGTCGAACTCCTTCTGCGTCGCGAAGAAGTGCAGGATGCCGCGCTCAAGGCGGTCGTACTCGATGCCGGTCTGCGCGACCAGCGCCTTCAGCGAGTCATGGCTGTAGCGGCCCAGCGCCACCAGTTGCGCGACGTTGCGCTCGAACGCGGCGTCGTTGCATTGCAGCAGGAAGCTCAGGCCCCAGCGCCACTGGTGCGGGTCGAGCTTGGGTCGGAACAGCAGCGGCGCGTCGTCGCGCGCCAGCCACTTCAGCACCTTCAGCGGCGCGCCGGCATTGGCCCACGGCTCGCAGAAGCTGACCGAGATCTGCGCGCCGTTGGCGAAGCTGGTTTCCAGCGCCGCATCTTTCTGGCGATCGACCACCGTGACCTCGTGGCCCTGCTCCAGCAGGTACCAGGCGGTGCTCACGCCGATGATGCCGGCTCCCAACACGACGACTTTCATTGAAGCTCCTTCAGATCGGGCGCCACAACAGCTGGGCCGCCACGCAGAACATCACCACCGCGACGCTGGCATCGATCGCCCGCCACACCACCGGGCGCTGCAGCCAGCGCGAGGCCGCTGCGGCACCATAGCCGAGCGTCACGAACCACATCAGCGACGCAAGACCCGCACCGACCGCGAAAGCGAAGCGGCCGTCGCCCGGCTGCTGTGCACCGACCGTGCCCAGCAGCAGCACCGTATCGAGGTAGACGTGCGGGTTCAGGTAGGTCATCGCCAGCGCGGTGGCCATCGTGGCGCCCAGGCCACTGGCACCGGCGCGGGCCTGCAGGCCGGCATCGACGCCGCGCCAAGCCTGGCGCGCCGAGCGCAGGCCGTACAGGAACAGGAAGGCCGCACCACCGTAGCGCAGCACCTGCAGCAGCAGCGGCATCGACTGCACCGCGGCACCGAGCCCGAACACGCCGAGCAGGATCAGCAGCCAGTCCGACGCGGTGCACAGCGCGACCACCGGGCCGACATGCGTCCGCGCCAGCCCCTGGCGCAGCACCAGCGCGTTCTGCGCGCCGATCGCGACGATCAGGCCGGCGGTCATCAACCAGCCTTGGGCGAATGCGGCGGAGAGGTCGGGGGTCATCAGGTTGGCGAAGGGCGGGGAAGGGGCAAGAAGCGGCCGTCGGATTGTCGGCAAGGCTTGCGCAGAGATGAAGAAGGATTCATATTTCTCGGCTTGCATTAGGACTGCTTATGAAAGACCTCGACCCCGCCGCGCTCGATGCGCTGGCCGCGCTGGCCGATGCCACGAGCTTCGAACGCGCCGCACAGCGCCTGTCGATCACGCAATCGGCCGTCTCGCAACGGCTGCGCACGCTGGAGCTGCAGGTCGGCCAGCCGCTGGTGGTGCGCTCGCGCCCGCTGCGCCTGACCGAGCCCGGCAAGCTGCTGTTGCGCTTTGCCCGGCAGTTGCAGGCGATGCGCGCCGACCTGGCGCACGAACTGGGCGAGGCACCGGCCTCCGACCAGCGCCTGCCGATCGCGGTGAACGCCGACAGCCTCGCGACCTGGGTGTTGCCGGCGCTCGACGCGCTGGTGCACGAGGGCCTGTCGCTGGAACTGGTCGTCGACGACCAGGACTTCACGCACGACTGGCTGCGCCAGGGCGCGGTGCTCGGCTGCGTGACCAGCGTCAGCGAGGCGCTGCGCGGCTGCCGCGTCGTGCCGCTGGGCGCGATGCACTACACCGCGGTCGCGAGCCCCGGTTTCATCGCCGAGACGCTGCCGCAGGGGCTGACGCGGGCGAACTTCGCGCAGGTGCCGTTCCTGATCTTCAACCGCAAGGACGACATGCAGCAGCAGTGGGTGTCGAAGGCCTTCGGCGTGCGCGAACCTCGGTTGAGCGAGCGCTATGTGCCGTCGTCCGAGGCCTATGTGCGGGCCGCGGCGATGGGCTGGGGGATCGGCGTGGTGCCGGAGCTGCAGGCGCGCCCGCTGCTCGACAGCGGCGCGCTGGTGGCGGTGCGGCCTGGCGACCGTTTGCCGGTGCGGCTGTATTGGCACCAGTGGAAGCTCGGGCCGGACGGCGCGGCGCCGTCGGCGCGTGTCGGCCTGCTCGACCGCGTCGGCGACGCGCTGCTGGCCGGCGCGCGCAGCGCGCTGGATGTGACTTGAACCACGGCGGCACGAACTGCACTGTCCCGGTGCCTCATTTCGGGCTTCAGCACCAGCCTGTCGCATCCGACACTGATTGTCACAAGCACTCGTGGAGCGACATCATGAACCTGGCATCCGGATGGTCCTGGCTGGCGTCGCTGGCCACGCGCCGCGCGCCGCGCCAGGTGGAACCCGAGGCAGCCGACTACGGCACGGCGTTCGGGCTGGACATGAGCCTGTCACCGCCGCGCGACAGCGAGCTCGATGCGTTCTTGCCGGGCGCCACCGCGCCGGCACCGCTGCAGTGGATGAGCCGCATCACGTCCCGCGGCCGATGAACTTGCATTGGCCCTGACCGTTTGTTGCCCGGATTTACTCCGAAGGGTGCGGAACCGTGTTGTTGAAGCGAGCCACTCAATGGCGCCCTTCCACTTCCCAAGCCGCAGCAATGGATCCCCGCAAACAACTTGGCAAGATAGTCAAACGATTCTTCAAGAAAGACACGCCCAGAGAGAATGAGCCCGACTTGCAGTCCCGGATCGGGCAGCAGCGATCGAGCGCAAAGGGAGTCGGGGTGAATCCTTTCGATCTCCCATGGACTTGGGACGATCGAAAGGTCCTTGCACTGGTCCTGGCGGAAATGACGCCATCTCTTCCGAAAGAATTACGGAACGACATCGTCGGGTTCGCAAGCAAGCCCAAATTCATCCAGGACTTCTGCATTGACATGGAAACGGCGGGAGAGATTGAGCAAATTCTCGATCAAGACCCCGCGTTGAAGTCCGCCATGTGCAAGTTTCCAAGCGCCATCAAGAGATGGTCGGCGAGCGATTTCTCAGCGGCCCCAGAACATTCGAAGCCCTTCACGGACATCGCTGCAGAGATACTGAACAGTCCCGCTATCCCAGCGGTACTCAAGGACTGCGTTGAGACGGAGATCGACGCAATTCTCATGACAACGGACCCGCACAAGCGGTTCGCTGCTGCAAGCCTTTTCTTGAGAAGGCTTGCCGGGTTCGGCATCAAGACGGATTGAGGCCTTGCTCGGGCGGCCTCGAGCGCGTCGTCAGATCAAACGTCGATCACCCGCAGGCCGTCATAGCCGGCGCTCTCGCCGCGCTTCGTGTGCCCGCGCGCGTTGCAGGCGACGCGCGTGACGCCGCCCGCATGCGCCACCTCGTAGTCGTGCCGGCAGTGCACGTGCCCGTGGATCCACAGGTCGGCGTGCGGCAGCAGGTCGTCGTCGGCATTGCAGAAGCTCGCGGTGCCGGCTTGGCTGCCGTAGCGCGGATCGGCGCTGCGCAGGCTGGGGCCGAAATGCGTGATGACGACGGTCGCGTCGGCATCGGTTGGCTCGGCGAGCGCCGCGGCCAGCCAGGCGCGGCAGGCGAGCGCTTCCTCGCGGACTTGTGGCGCGGCGAAGACCTCGCCGTTCAGCGTCGAGCGCTGCACCTTCATGAAGTACGAGCCGGCGCGCATCGATTTCTCGCGCTGCGCTGCGCCGAACAGGTCGAAATCGCACCAGCGCACCGTGCCGACGAAGCGGATGCGCCGGCCGTCGGCGCCGGTGCGCACGCAGGTCTCGCGCTCCAGCATCGTGAAGCCGAGCGCTTCGCAGCGCGCGCGCAGCGCCGGCCAGGTGTCGTTCAGCTCGCGGCCGTCGAACTCATGGTTGCCGGCGACGAAGACGATCGGCACCGGCCAGCCGCGGAACGCGTCGAGCGCCTTCCAGGTGCTGTCGATGTCGCCGGCGAGCACCAGCAATTCGGCGCCGGGCGCCGGCTCGGGCGTGAAGGTCTCGGTTTCCTGGTGCAGGTCGGACAGAAGCTGGAACTTCACCGGCTCTGGCTCAAGTGGCTCCGTGGCATTGCTTGAACTTCTTCCCGCTGCCGCAGGGGCACGGGTCGTTGCGGCCGACCTTGGGCGTCTCGCGCTTGACCGTGTCGACCTTGTAGCGCGCGTCGCGCGTCAGGTCCGACAGCTCGGCGACGGTCGTGACCATCTCCTCGATCGCGTCGTCCAGCGTCGACAGCGGGTACTCGCGGTCGAGCGTCGCGACGACCTCGCGCTCTTCGTCGGTCTCGGCCGGCAGGTGGCGGTACAGCCGCGCCAGCGCGGTCATCACCTCGTCCTGCGGCAGCTCCATCAGATCAGGGAAGCAGATGGCAGCATGCTGGAAGCCGGCGACCCACGGCATCAGCGGATGCGACACCTCGGCCAGCCCTTCCATCGGGTCGACCTCGCCTTCGGCCAGCGGGGCCGGCGGGTGCTCGTCGTCGAACTCCAGCACCAGCGGGTTGAACCAGCCGTCCTCGACGATCGCGCGGTTCAGCGCGGCATAGCGGCGCAGCACCAGCGCGCTGGTGCGCTCCAGCCAGGCGGCGTCGACGTCGTCGGGCAGCGGCTGGCCGTCGAAGTCGAACACATGCGGCAGCCAGGTCGCCGGCTCCAGCAGCACCGGCTGCACCAGCACGCCGCACAGGAAGCCGTCGAGCATCACCGCGTCGACCGGCTGCAAGGGCTCGGGCGTGGCCGCCAGCAGGTCGTCGAGTTCGGCGAACTCGGCATCGGTCAGGTCGTGGGCGGGCGGCAGCGAAGCGGGCAGGGCGGTGGGAGCGGGCATGGCGGGTCTCTTGAACAAACGATCGAGTCGGGATTGTCGTCCGGATCAGCGCCCGATCAGGAGGCGCCCGCCGAGAAACTGCCGATCAGCCGGTAGCGCGCGCCCGGGTGCACCAGCCGCGCCACCGATGCGACGACGCCCTGCGACAGCGTGCGGCGCGACACCTGCAGCAGCGCGCTGCCCGGCGCCACGTCGAGCAGCCGCGCCTGCTCGTCGGTCGCGAGCACCGCCTCGACCACCTGCTCGGCTTCGGTCAGCGGCGCATGCTCGAACAGCACGTGCGACGGCGTGACCTGCGTGAAGTCCTGTGCCAACAGGTCGGGCGCGAGGGCGGGGTTCACATGCCGGTCTTCGTATTGGATCGGCACGCCGTTCTCCAGGTGCACCAGCCGGCAGCGGATCACCGCGGCACCCTTGCGCAGCCGCATCGCGGTGGCGATCTCGGCGCTCGCCTTCACGCGCTCGACGCCGCACACCCGCGTGGTGTGGCGGTGGCCGCGCTCAACGATCTCGTCGTGGATGTCGCGCACCTGCAGCAGGTTGGAGATCGGGTGCAGCTCGGCCACGTACGAGCCCGAGCCCTGGCGGCGTTCGATCAACCCTTCGTCCTCGAGTTCGCGCAGCGCGCGGTGCACCGTCATGCGGGCGCAGCCGAACTCCTGCACCAGCTCGCGCTCCGAGGGCAGCTTCACGCCCGGTTGCCAGCCGCCCTCGGCGATGCGGTGTCGGATCGAATGCTTGACTGCTTCGTAGGGCAGCGTCTTGTCGCCGGATTTCATGGGGCCGATCTTACCCCTGTGCTAAAGTTGTCTAGACCACTTTGCGGCGCGTTGCCGCGGCCTGCGAGGACCCCCATGACGACGCCTGCGCACCTGATCACCCCCGGCCAGCTCGACAAGGCGATGCTGCTCGATGCGTCCGCCGGCAGGGCCCGCTTCACGATCGCGCCGTCGGCCCGGGCCGGCATCGAGGCGAGCGTGCAGGCGGTGGCCACGCTGATGTCGCGCCACGAGCCGGTCTACGGCATCAACACCGGCTTCGGCAAGCTCGCGCAGACGCGCATCCCCGATGACCAGCTGGCCCAGCTGCAGAAGAACCTGGTGCTGTCGCACAGCGCCGGCATCGGCCAGCCGATGGCGCCACCGGTGGTGCGGCTGATGCTGCTGCTGAAGGCAGCCAGCCTCGCGCATGGCGTGTCGGGCGTGCGGCCGCAGGTGATCGATGCGCTGCTCGCGCTGCTGGCGGCCGACGTGCTGCCGGTGGTGCCCGAGAAGGGCTCGGTCGGCGCGTCGGGCGACCTGGCGCCGTTGGCCCACCTGAGCGGCGTGCTGATCGGCGTCGGCGAGGCCTTCGTTGACGGCAAGCGCGTGCCGGCCTTGCAGGCGCTCGCACACGCCGGCATCGAGCCGCTGGTGCTCGGCCCGAAGGAGGGCCTGGCGCTGCTGAACGGCACGCAGGCCTCGACCGCGCTCGCGCTGGTCGCGGTGCAGCGGCTCGAGCGCATCTTCGACGCGGCGATCGGCATCGGCGCGATGACGGTCGATGCGGCCAAGGGTGCCGACACGCCGTTCGACGACCGCATCCACAAGGTGCGCGGCCAGCCGGGCCAGCGCAAGGTGGCGGCGAGTTTCCGCAGCTGGCTGGCCGGCAGCGCGCTGCGCCAGTCGCACCTCGATTGCGACAAGGTGCAGGACCCGTACTGCCTGCGCTGCCAGCCGCAGGTGATGGGCGCCTGCCTCGACCAGATGCAGCATGCGTGGAACGTGCTGCTGACCGAGGCGAACGGCGTTTCCGACAACCCGCTGGTGTTCGCCGACACGCTGGAAGCACTGTCCGGCGGCAACTTCCATGCGGAGCCGGTGGCCTTCGCGGCCGACAACCTGGCGCTGGCGATCGCCGAGATCGGCGCGTTGTCGGAACGGCGCACCGCGATGCTGATGGACCCGGGCATCTCGGGGCTGCCGGCCTTCCTGGTGGAGAACGGCGGGCTCAACTCCGGCTTCATGATCGCGCAGGTGACGGCGGCGGCGCTCGCCTCCGAGAACAAGTCGCTCGCGCATCCGGCCAGCGTCGATTCGCTGCCGACGTCGGCGAACCAGGAAGACCACGTGTCGATGGCGACCTACGCCGCGCGCCGCCTGCACCAGATGCTGGACAACACGGCCGGCATCGTCGCGATCGAGTGGCTGGCCTCGGCCCAGGCACTCGATTTCCACCGGCCGCTGCGCTCGTCGCCGGCGCTGGAGTGCCTGCATGCGCGGCTGCGCGAGCGGGTGCCGTTCCTGAAGGAGGACCGGCTGATGGCGCCGGACATCGAGGCGGCGATCGACATGCTGGAGCATGCCGGGTCGATAAAGGGCTAAAAATAGTCTGCTATCGAGCTTTTCTGTGCTTATGGATCTAAAGTTGGTCTGATGGGCCATCGACTCCGGCGTCACCACTGTGATAGCCTAATGTTAGGCTGTTGTCGGTTCAATGGGCCGTTAGCAGGCTACCTTTAGACTCTTATCGCAAGAGATCACCATGAGCCTGGATCACCTGACCAACGAGGAAGTCGCGCTGCAGCTTGCGCAGCAGCTCCGCGCGTGGCGCCTCGATCCCGATGCCGCCGGCATGACGCTCGACGAACTGTCGCAACGCAGCGGCATGGGGCTGACGCCGCTGAAGCGATTCGAGAAGACCGGTGGCATCACCTTGCGCAACCTGATCGCGCTGATGCGAGCGATGGGACTCCTCGACCGGTTGGGAGAGCTGGTTCCCACCCCCGAAGGGCCGGGCCCGCTGGACCTGCTCGAAGCCGAACAGGCCAAGCCGGTCCGCCAGCGCGCGCCGCGGCGCGCCAGCGCCAGCCTCGGGGTGAAGCATGGCCAGTGACCTCCATGTCGTCGAGGTCCGGCTGTGGGGGCAACAGGTCGGCGCGGTGGCGGCGCTGCGCGGCAAGCCCGGCTTCTTCGAATTCCAGTACAGCGCGGATTTCGCCCGTTCAGGCCTCGAGCTGTCGCCGCTGCAGATGCCGCTCAGTCCACGCCGGCGCTACAGCTTTCCCGGGCTCCCGCAGGACACCTACTTCGGGTTGCCCGGGCTGCTGGCCGACGCGCTGCCGGACCGCTTCGGCAACGCGCTCATCAACGAATACCTGACGCGGCGCGGCATCGCGCCCTCAGGCATCACGAGCTTGCAGCGCCTCGTGTACGTGGGTCGCCGTGCGATGGGCGCGCTGGAGTTCGAGCCGGCCGTGCGTGACCGCGACTCGGCGCAGGCCGCGGCCCCGTTGCAGATGGCGAGCCTCGTCGAGGACGCGCGGCGGGCCTTGCGTGGTGAGTTCTCCGAGGTCGCGCAAGACATCATCGACGTCGGCAGCTCCGCGGGCGGTGCCCGCGCCAAGGCCGTGATCGGCTGGAATGCCGAGAGCAACAGCATCGTGTCGGGGCAGTTCGAGCTGCCGGCCGGGTATGAGCACTGGCTGCTGAAGTTCGACGGGGTCGGCGACGACGGCCAGCTCGGCGCCGCGGCGGGCTTCGGGCGCATCGAATACGCCCACTACCTGATGGCCATCGCGTGCGGCATCGAGATGAGCGAATGCCGTCTGCTGGAAGAAGGTGGGCGGGCGCACTTCATGACCCGCCGCTTCGACCGCGTGGGCAACCGCAAGCTGCATGTGCATTCGCTGTGCGGCCTGCAGCACCTGGACTTCAACACGCCCTACGTGCACGGCTACGAGCAGTTCTTCCGCACGATCCTGTCGATGAACCTCGGCGCCGCGGCGATGGAGCAGGCGTGGCTGCGATGCGTCTTCAATGTGATGGCGAGGAACTGCGACGACCACACGAAGAACCTCGCGTTCCTGATGGACGAGTCCGGCACATGGTCGCTGGCACCCGCCTACGACCTCTGCTTCGCGCACAACCCGGCACCGGGCAAATGGACGCGCCAGCACCAGATGCTGGTCGCGGGCAAGGGCGAAGGCATCACGCGTGCAGACCTCGTGCAGGTGGGCGACCAGTTCGGGATCCGGCAGCCCGCTCACCACATCGACCGGCTGGCGGATGTCTTCGCGCGCTGGCCGGCCTGCGCGCAGCAAGCCGGCGTGCCGCTGACCGAAGCGACACGCATCGCCGGCCTGCAGCAGCGCCTCACGCCCGGCCCGTGACCTCGGCCATCCCGGCCGCCTTGATGCTCTCGGCCCGGATGTCCTCGGTCAGCCGCGCCTTCAACTCCGAGAACCGCGGCGTCGTCTTCACCGTGTAGTGGCGCGGGTAGGGCAAATCGATCGCCAGCTCGGTCTTGATGCGGCCCGGCCGCGCGCTGAACACCGCGCAGCGGTTGCCCATGAAGATCGCCTCGTCGATGTCGTGCGTGACGAACAGCACCGTCTTGCGGTGCAGCTCCCAGATCGACAGCAGCAGCTCCTGCATCAGCGCGCGCGTCTGGTGGTCGAGCGCGCCGAATGGTTCGTCGAGCAGCAGGATCTTCGGGTCGTTCGCCAGCGCCCGCGCCAGCGCGACGCGCTGCTGCATGCCGCCCGACAGCTGCTTCGGGTAGTGCGACTCGAAGCCCGCCAGCCCGACTTCCGAAATGAAGCGCTGCGCGATCTCGCGCTGCTGCGCCTCGGGCAAGCCCTTCTCGCGCAGCCCGAAGCAGATGTTCTGCCGCACCGTCAGCCACGGGAACAGCGTGTAGCTCTGGAACACCATGCCGCGGTCGGCGCCCGGGCCGCGCACCGACTCGCCGTCGAGCAGCACTTGGCCGGTGCTCGGCTCGTCCAGCCCGGCCACGCTGCGCAGCAGCGTCGACTTGCCGCAGCCCGACGGGCCCAGCACGGTGATGAAGTCGTTGTCGGCGACCTCCAGGTCGGTCGGTTGCAGCGCGAGCGTCGGGGGGCTGCCATGCACGCCGGCGAAGCTGCGGCCCACGCCAAGGATCGACAGCCGGCTCACAGCGCAGCCCACCGGAAGAGGCGGCGGTTCAGGCGCTTGAACCCGAGGTCGGACACCAGCCCGATCACGCCGATCGTGATGATGCCGAAGATGATCTGGTCGGTCGCCAGCAGCGCCTGGCTGTCGGTGATCATGTGGCCGATGCCGCTCGACGCACCGATCAGCTCGGCGACGATCACGTAGGTCCAGGCCCAGCCGAGCACCAGGCGCAGCGTCTCGGCCACCTGCGGCGCGGCGGCCGGGATCAGCACGCGGCGCACGATGCCCCAGTCGCGCGCGCCCAGCGTGTAGGCGGCCTCCACCAGGTCGCGCCGCGTGTTGCCGACGCTCACCGCGATCATCAGCACCAGCTGGAAGAACGAGCCGAGGAAGATCACCGAGAGCTTCTGTGCCTCGCCGATGCCGGCCCACAGGATCAGCAGCGGGATGAAGGCCGATGCCGGCAGGTAGCGCGCGAACGACACGAAGGGCTCGAAGAACGCCTCGACCGGCTTGTACGCGCCCATCGCGACACCCAGCGGCAATGCGAGCACGGCCGCGATGACGAAGCCGCCGAGCACGCGCCACATCGTCATGCCGATGTCGTGCGCGAAGCCCTGCTGCGCGAGCAGCTCCCAGCCGGAACGCACCATCGTCAGCGGGTCGGCCAGGAAGGTCTTCGAGACGAAGCCGCCCAGCGTGGCGAACGCCCAGCCGGCGACGAACAGCACGAAGAACGCGGCCCCGAGCGCGATGCGCGTCCCGGGTTCGACGGGATGCAGCGGCTTCACTGGATGAAGCTGGTGTCCGACAGCGCCTTCAGGTCGGGGATCTGCTTGATGCTGCCGATCTCCAGCAGCAGCTCGGCCGCTTCCTTGCTGAACGGCTGCAGCACGCTGGTGAAGAAGCGCTGGTTCGCCGCGCGGTCCTGCCAGCGCAGGTAGGCCTGCGATTTCTCGAAGGCCTCGCCGCTCTGCTTCACGTCGGCGCCCATGATCTCGAACGACTTCTTCGGTTCGGCGCGGATCATCTCCAGCGCATCGAAGTAGCTGTCGGCCAGCGCCTTCGCGGCTTTCGGGTTCTCCTTCAGGAACTTCGGCGTGCAGCCGAAGGTGTCCATCACCATCGGGTAGTCGAGCGTGGTCGCGATGATCTTGCCGGCCTCGGGCTTGGCCCGCACCGTCGACAGGTAGGGCTCGTAGGTCATCGCCGCGTCGAGGTCGCCGGCGTTCGCGACGAAGGCATTCGCGGCGGCCTGCGGTTCGAGCGTGACGACCTTCACGTCCTTCACCGACAGGCCGTTCTTCTTCAGCATCCACGCGAGGCCGAAGTACGGCGCGGTGCCCGGTGCCGACGCGGCGACCGTCTTGCCCTTCAGGTCGGAGATCTTGGCGATGCTGTTGCGCACCACCATGCCGTCGGCGCCGAAGCTCTTGTCGAGCTGGAAGATCTGCGTCGTGGCGACGCCGTTGGCATTCCACACCACCCAGGTCTCGACCGTGGTGGCCGCGCACTGCACGTCGCCCGATGCAATGGCGAGGTGGCGGTCTTTCTGCGGGATCTTCTTGATCGACACGTCCAGGCCGTGCTTCTTGTAGATGCCGGCCTCCTTCGCAAGCGTCAGCGGCGCGAAGCCGGTCCAGCCGGAGATCGCGATCGCGACGGGAGTCTCCTGCGCCACGGCGGGCAACACCAACACAGCGACCATCAGACCGACCAGGGCACGCACTGAATTCATCACAACTCCTGCGGGAAGGGGGAAGGTGCCGGGCATGATGCAAGCCCTGTGCCGGGCAGTCTACACTTGGCGCCTCGGTTGTCTAGGCCACTTTCACGCATGGATGCAAGCACGCACGCACTGACGCGGGGCCGCCTCCCGCTGCTCGTCTCGTTCCCGCACGCGGGCACCGGCATCCCGCCGGACATCGAGGCCCGCATGACCCCCGACGCGCTGCTGCGCGCCGACACCGACTGGCACCTGCCGCAGCTCTACGACTTCGTCGCGCAGATGGGCGCGAGCACGCTGGTGCCGCAGATGTCGCGCTACGTGATCGACCTGAACCGGCCGCCTGAAGACACCAACCTCTACCCCGGCCAGGACACGACCGGCCTGGTGCCGCAGGACACCTTCCGCAAGCAGCCGCTGTACCTCGCGGGGCAGGCGCCCGATGCCGCCGAGGTCGAGGCGCGCCGCGAGCGCTTCTGGCGCCCGTACCACGTGGCCTTGCGCGGCGAATTGGAGCGCTTGCGCGACCTGCACGGCGTGGCCGTGCTGTGGGACGCGCACTCGATCGCTAGCGTGCTGCCGCGCTTCTTCGACGGCAAGCTGCCCGACCTGAACCTCGGCACCGACCAGGGGCGTGCCTGCGCGCCGCGCGTGCAGGCGGCGGTCGAAGCGGTGCTCGGCAGCCAGCGCGACTACACCCAGGTCAGCAACGGCCGCTTCAAGGGCGGCTACATCACGCGCCACTACGGCGAGCCGGCGCGCGGCGTGCATGCGCTGCAGATGGAGATGTGCCACGGCACCTACATGGACGAGCCGGCGCCGTTCGGCTTCCGGCCCGACCTCGCGGCCCGCGTGCGGCCGCTGCTACAGCGGATGCTGCAGGCGGCGCTCGATGCCGCGGTGGAAGCACGCGCGTAGCGGGCTCGCACCGATCGCATAGCTCAACGCGGCCGGGTGGTCGACGTCCCACAGGCACAGGTCGGCCTGCTTGCCGACCTCGATGCAGCCGTGCGTCGATGCGAGGCCCAGCGCCTGCGCCGCGTGGCGCGTGACGCCGAGCAGCGCCTCGGCCGGCGTCATGCGGAACAGCGTGCAGGCCATGTTCATCATCAGCGGCAGGTGCGTGCCGGGGCTGGTGCCCGGGTTGCAGTCGGTCGCGACGGCCATCGGCACGCGGTGCCGGCGGAACAGCGCGATCGGCGGCGCCACCGTGTCGCGCAGGAAGTAGTACGCGCCCGGCAGCATCACCGCCACGGTGCCGGCGCGCGCCATCGCGATGACGCCCGCCTCGTCGACATGCTCCAGGTGATCGGCCGACAGCGCGCCGAAATCGGCCGCCAGCGTGGCGCCGTGCTGGTTCGACAGCTGCTCGGCATGCAGCTTGACCGGCAGGCGATGGCGCTGCGCCGCCTCGAACACGCGCTGCGTCTGGGCGGGTGTGAAGCCGATCGTTTCGCAGAACGCATCGACCGCATCGGCCAGGCCGTCGCGCGCGATCGCGGGCAGCAGGTGCCCGACGATCTCGTCGATCCAGGCGTCGGCGCGGCCCTCGAACTCCGGCGGCACGGCATGGGCGGCCAGCAAGGTGGTGCGCACGTCGATCGGGAAGCGCTCGCCGAGCCGGCGCGCCACCTGCAGGCACTTGCGCTCGGCATCGAGCGACAGGCCGTAGCCGGACTTGATCTCGACGGTGGTGACGCCGTGGCGCATCAGCTCGCGCAGCCGGCGGGCCGAGGCGTCGAACAGCGCCTCGGGCGTCGCGTCGCGCGTCTGCCGCACGGTCGAGCGGATGCCGCCACCGGCGCGCGCGATCTCTTCGTAGCTCGCGCCTTGCAGGCGCAGCTCGAACTCGCGCGCGCGGTCGCCGGCGTAGACCAGGTGCGTGTGGCAGTCGATCAGGCCAGGGGTCAGCAGCGCGCCGCCGGCGTCGTGCTCGGCGCGCGGCTGCAGGCCGGCCGGCAGCGCGGACATCGGCCCGACGCGCTCGATGCGGCCGTTCGCGATCGCGACGAAGCCGGGCGCCGATGGCGTGCAGGCGTCGTCCCGCCCGTCGACGATGCGCGCGTTGGTCAGCAGCAGGTCGGTCATCGGTGCTCCAGCAGGTGGGTGCGCGCGGCGATGAAGGCCGGCGCGGCGCGCTCGGCGGCCGCGTGCACGCCGTCGCGCACGCGGCGCTGACCGGCCACCCACACGTCGCGCACCGTGCGGGCGCCATGCGTCGCGAACACATGGCCGGCGAGGCGTTGCGATGGGCTGAGGCCCACGTCGTCGAACGAGGCCAGGCGCACCAGATCGGCCTGCTGGCCGACGCGCAGCCCGGCGATCGAGCGTCCGCTCGCGCGCGCGCCGCCAGCCACCGCCGACAGCCACATCGCATCGGCCACCTGCGGGTGCGCGGCGCTCGCGAGCACGTTGCGGCGCTGCTTCGTCAGCCGCTGGCCGTATTCGAGCAGCCGCAGTTCCTCGGCCGCATTGACGCACGCGTGGCTGTCGGAGCCGATGCCCCAGTGGCCGCCGTCGGCGACGAAGGCCTCGGCATCGAACACGCCGTCGCCGAGGTTGGCCTCCGTGCTCGGGCACAGGCCGGCGACCGCGCCGCTGCGGGCGAGCGCGCGCCGCTCGGACGCATCGAGGTGCGTCGCATGCACCAGGCACCAGCGTGCGTCGACCGCGGCGTTTTCCAGCAGCCATTGCACCGGCCGCTGGCCGCTCCACGCGAGGCAATCGTCGACCTCGCGCTGCTGCTCGGCGACGTGGATGTGCACCGGCGCGCTGGCGTCGGCGCCATGCAGCCCGCCGAGCAGGTCGCGCAGCGCCTCGGGCGGCACCGCGCGCAGCGAATGCGGCGCCGCGCCGACGCGCACGCCGTCGTGGCGCAGCCGGCCGATCAGCGACAGCAGGCCGTCGACGCTGTTCAGGAAGCGGCGTTGCTCGGCCAGCGCCGGCTTGCCGCCGAAGCCGCTCGCCTGGTACAGCACCGGCAGCATCGTCAGGCCGATGCCGGCCTCGCGTGCGGCAGCGACCAGCCGCAGCGACATCTCGGCCGCATCGGCATGCACGCGCCCGTCGGGCTGGTGGTGCACGTAGTGGAACTCGCAGACTGCGGTGTAGCCGGCCTGCAGCATCTCGATGTAGAGCTGCGTCGCGATGGCCTGCAGCGCATCGGGGGTCAGCGCCTGGGCGAAGTCGTACATCAGCGCGCGCCAGCTCCAGAAGCTGTCCTGCTCGGCGCTGCGGTGTTCGGTCAGCCCAGCGAAGGCGCGCTGAAAGGCGTGTGAATGCAGGTTCGGCAGTCCGGGCAGCAACACGCCGTCGACGCGCTCGGTGCCAGTCGGCGCCGGCAGGCCGGCCTCGACGCAGGTGAGCGTGCCGGCGTCGTCCCACTGCAGCAGCACGTCGTCGGCCCAGCCTTGCGGCAGCAGCGCGTGGCGGGCGAACAGCGATCCGGTCGGGGTCGTGGCAGCGCTCATGCGGCGGGCTCCAACTGCACGAGCAGCGCACGCGGCGCGTCGCCGGTGCATTCGAGTTGCAGTGCCGGCATGCCGTCGCGCCACAGCCAGGCCTGCAGCGGGCCGAGTCCACGCGCGCCGTCGGACCAGCGACCGAGGCTCGCGAGCAGCAGCCCCGCTGCCGCCGGTTCGGTGCGCGTGGCGCCGTGCAGCGCGCGCACGTCGGCGCGCCAGCGGTTGCGGCGCACCATCACGTTGAAGTCGCGGCACGGTCCGTCGAACAGCGTGGCGCTCAGCGCGTCATCGCCGGAGAAATGGAAGGGCCGGTGCGCGCGGTCAAGCCGCTCGTCGAGCCGGCCGTCGGCCGAGTGCAGCCGCATCCCGGCACCGCGCAGCAGCACGATGCAACGGTCGATGCCGGGGAAGGCCGAGAACGGCGCATCGCGCTCGACCTCGGCGACGCTGAGGCGCCAATCGAAATCGGTCGCGGCCTCGCGGGGATGCACCGCGAGTTCGCGCGTCACCCCGGCGCCGTTGCGCCAGGCGACGGCCGGCAGCGACTGCAGGTCCAGCGTCTCGCTGCGCCCGCCCATCAGGGGCCGCCCCATCAGCACCCGACCATCGGCAGCTTCAGGTGCTGGGCCTGCGCCGTCTGCACCGCGAGCTCGTAGCCAGCATCGGCATGGCGCATCACGCCCGAGCCGGCGTCGTTGACCAGCACGCGCGCCAGCCGCTTCGCGGCCGCGTCGGTGCCATCGGCGACGATCACCATGCCGGCGTGCTGCGAATAGCCCATGCCGACGCCGCCGCCGTGGTGCAGCGAGACCCAGGTCGCGCCGCCCGACGCATTCAGCAGCGCGTTCAGCAGCGGCCAGTCGGACACCGCATCGGTGCCATCCTTCATGCCCTCGGTCTCGCGGTTCGGGCTCGCGACCGAACCGGTGTCGAGGTGGTCGCGGCCGATCACGATCGGCGCCTTCAGCTCGCCGCTGCGCACCATCTCGTTGAACGCCAGGCCGGCAACGTGCCGCTCGCCCAGGCCCAGCCAGCAGATGCGCGCCGGCAGGCCCTGGAACGCGATGCGCTCGGCGGCCATGTCGAGCCAGCGGTGCACGTGGGCGTTGTGCGGGAACAGTTGCTTGATCTTCGCGTCGGTCTTGCGGATGTCGTCCGGGTCGCCCGACAGCGCGACCCAGCGGAACGGGCCCTTGCCTTCGCAGAACAGCGGGCGGATGTAGGCGGGCACGAAGCCGGGGAAGTCGAACGCGTTCTTGACGCCCTGGTCGAACGCGACCTGGCGGATGTTGTTGCCGTAGTCGACGGTGGCCACGCCCATCGCATGGAAGTCGAGCATCGCCTGCACGTGAACCGCGCACGACTCGGCGGCCGCCTGCTTCAGGCGATCGTGCTGGTGCGGGTCGCGCTGCGCATCGCGCCATTGCGCCACGCTCCAGCCGGTCGGCAGGTAGCCGTTGATCAGGTCGTGCGCCGAGGTCTGGTCGGTGACGATGTCGGGGCGGATGCCGCCGGCCTTTGCGCGCCGCACCAGCTCGGGCAGCAGCTCGGCGGCATTGCCGAGCAGGCCGATCGACACCGCCTCGCGCTGCGCGGTGTGGTGCTGGATCAGCGCGAGCGCGTCGTCCAGGTCCTTGGCCTGCTTGTCGAGGTAGCGGGTGCGCAGGCGGAAGTCGATGCTGCTCTGCTGGCATTCGATGTTCAGCGACACCGCACCGGCGAAGCTCGCGGCCAGCGGCTGCGCGCCGCCCATGCCGCCGAGGCCGGCCGTCAGCACCCAGCGCCCGGCCAGCGTGCCGCCGAAGTGCTGGCGGCCGGCTTCGGCGAAGGTTTCGTAGGTGCCCTGCACGATGCCCTGCGTGCCGATGTAGATCCACGAGCCAGCGGTCATCTGGCCGTACATGAAGAGGCCCTGGCGATCGAGCTCGTTGAAGTGCTCCCAGGTGGCCCACTTCGGCACCAGGTTGGAATTGGCCAGCAGCACCCGCGGCGCATCCGGATGCGTCTTGAACACGCCGACCGGCTTGCCGGACTGGATCAGCAGCGATTCGTCGTCTTCCAGCTCGCGCAGCGACGCGAGGATCTGGTCGAAGCAGGCCCAGTCGCGCGCCGCCCGGCCGATGCCGCCGTAGACCACCAGCTCCTCGGGGCGCTCGGCCACTTCCGGGTCGAGGTTGTTCTGGATCATCCGGAAGGCCGCTTCGGTGAGCCACGACTTGCAGCTCAGCGTGCTGCCGCGCGGGGCCCGCACGACGCGGCCGGGGGCCGAGCGCGCGGCCTGTGCCGCGGCGTGGGCCACGGTCTTCATGTCGGTGGTGGAGTTCATCGGCGGCCTTCGTGGGGGTTCCTGGAAGTGGTCTAGACCACTTTGCGCAGGATGCCGGGACTTGCCCTGCTCGTCAAGCCCGTGGCTCAGTCGATGGCGGACTGCGCCGCATCGACGAGCCGCGCCCGCAGCCACTGGTGCGCGCTGGCCCGGTCGTGCCGCATGTGCCACAGCGCCTCGACGTGGATGCCGGCGAGCGGCAGCGGGATCGGGCGCTGCACCAGCTTGTCCTGGTAGCCGGTGGCCGCGATGAAGGTGCGTGGCAGCACGGTCAGCAGGTCGCTGCTCGCGACGACCCGCCCGGCGGTGAAGAACTGGTTGACCGTCAGCACGATGCGCCGCGTGCGGTGCAGCTGCGTCAGCGCCTGGTCGACCAGCCCGTGCGGCCGGCCGGAGAAGCTGACCAGCAGGTGGTGCGCCTCGCAGAAGCGGTCCAGCGTCAGCTCGCCGTCGGCCAGCGGGTTGCCGCGCCGCATCACGCAGACGTATTCGCTGTCGTACAGGCGCTCGTGGTGGATCGGGCTCACGCTGCCTTGCGCGACCAGGTTGGCCACCGCATCGGGGAAGTAGCCGACCGCGAAATCGACCTCGCCGCGTTCCAGCAGCGGCCGCGGGTCGCGGGTGGTCAGCGGGATCACCCGCAGGTTCGCGAGCGCCTGGCCCTGTTCGATCTGCTGAACCAGCGAGGGCATCAGCATCGCCGCGGTCGCGTCGGCCATCGCGAGTCGGAAGTTCGCCACATCCTTCTGGGGGTCGTAGTCGCCCGGCGCGAAAGCCTGGCGCAACGCGGCCAGTGCAGCCTGCACCTCCGGCCACAGCTGCTCGGCACGCGGCGTGGGCTTTACCCCGAACGATGTGCGAGTGAGCAGTTCCTCACCGACGGAGTCTTTCAGGCGCTTGAGCGCGTTGCTGACCGCCGGCTGCGTCAGCGCCAGCCGCTCGGCCGCACGGGTCAGGTTGCCTTCCGCCATCACGGCGTCAAACACGCGCAGCAGGTTCAAGTCAAGTGTGCGGAAATTCATGTTTCGTACTCCTCGATACCGGGATATCACTGGCGTGTATATCACTGATTCACAGCTTTCAGTAGCCAACCCCTGGGGTAAACCCTAGGATTGCGGCATGCGAGGTCGAAAACGATTTCGCGAGTCTTGAAAGGACCCTTCCATGAACCCCGTGATCAGCCTGAATCTCCCGCAAGTGCCCGCCGGCGCCGTCGCGTCCGGTTCGGCATCGCAAGACGTGTGGGGCCGCATCGGCCGCCGTGTCTGGGCCGCATTGGAAGGCGCCGGCCAGACCCGCGCCCGTCCCGAACTGCTGGCGCTGGCCAGCCGCTACGAAGCGTCGCAGCCCGAACTTGCAGCCCAGCTGCGTTCCATGGCTTCCGTTCGCCAGCGCTGACCGACCTCCCCCGAATTCGCCACGAGCGACCCCAACCCCGAAGGAAAAATGATGACCACGACGACGATGGACCTGCAAGTCCCCCAACAACGTACCGCCCCGCGCCTGGCCGCACCGTTCGCCGCCGCTTTCGCCGCGCTGCTGAACGCCCTGAAGCCCGCCGAGCGCGTGAACGTGGAAGAGAACCAGGCCGCCCGTGAGGCCGCCGATGTGCGAGTGATGGCTCGCCAGTACCTGAAGACCGATCCCGGCTTCGCTGCAGACCTGTTCGCAGCCGCCGACCGGCACGAAGAGCTGTACGGCAACTGAACCTGTGCCGCTGCCACGGGCGGCGGCACACACTGAGACCACCATGAACCAATCGACCTTCTTCGCTGACTCGCAAGCCTCGACGGCTTTCGTCCAGCGCCTCTCGGACGCTTACGCGTTCGCCACCGCCGCGCTCGCCAACCTGCTGAGCCCGGCCCTCGAAAGCCCGGCCGAAGCCGCGAGCCGCCTGCGCTCGATGGCCGAGGCCTACAGCGACGGCCAGCCGAGCTACGCCGCCGACCTGCGTGCCGCAGCCGACCGGGCCGACGCCCAGGTCTGAGCGCCCGGCGCTGCAACGAGAAGGCCCGCATCTGCGGGCCTTTTTCATGGGCGATCGCGGGTCGCGTCAGCCGGCCAGCCGCGCCTCGATGCGTGCCTTCGTCGCGCTCAGTTCCGCCGGCAGGTGCCACGCGAGCTGCTTGAACAGCTCGTCGTGCAGCGCCAGCTCGGCCTTCCAGGCGCCCTGGTCGACGCCCGTCACCTGCTGGTACTGCGCCGCGCTGAAGTCCAGCCCTTCCCAGGTCAGGTCCTGGTAGTTCGGGGTCACGCCGAACACGTTCTCCGCGCCCTGCGCCCGGCCTTCGACGCGCTCGAGCATCCACTTCAGCACGCGCATGTTCTCGCCGTAGCCGGGCCAGACGAACTTGCCGTCGTCGCCCTTGCGGAACCAGTTCACGCAGAAGATCTTCGGCAGCGTCGCGCCCTTGGCTTCAAGCTTGGCGCCGAGCGACAGCCAGTGCTGGAAGTAGTCGCTCATGTTGTAGCCGATGAACGGCAGCATCGCGAACGGGTCGCGGCGCACCACGCCCTGCTGGCCGGCGGCCGCGGCGGTGGTTTCGCTGCCCATGGTCGCGGCCATGTAGACGCCTTCGGTCCAGTCGCGCGCCTCGGTGACCAGCGGCACGGTCGTCGAGCGGCGGCCGCCGACGATGATCGCGTCGATCGGCACGCCGGCCGGATCGTCCCAAGCCGGGTCGAGCGCCGGGTTGTTGGTGGCCGGCACCGTGAAGCGGGCGTTCGGATGCGCCGCCTTCGCGCCGGTCTCCTTCGCGATCGCCGGGGTCCAGCGCTTTCCCTGCCAGTCGGTCAGCTGGGCCGGCGGCACGTCGGTCATGCCTTCCCACCAGACGTCGCCATCGTCGGTGAGCGCGACGTTCGTGAAGATCACGTCGCGCTTCAGGCTCGCCATGCAATTGAAATTGGTCTTCTCGTTGGTGCCGGGCGCGACGCCGAAGTAGCCCGCTTCCGGGTTGATCGCGTACAGGCGCCCGTCGGCGGCCGGCTTGATCCACGCGATGTCGTCGCCGATGGTCGTCACCTTCCAGCCCGGCAGGCCGCCCGGCGGGATCAGCATCGCGAAGTTGGTCTTGCCGCAGGCGCTCGGGAAGGCAGCGGCCACATGGTGCTTCCTGCCCTCGGGGCTCTCGACGCCGAGGATCAGCATGTGCTCGGCCAGCCAGCCTTCGTCGCGGCCCATCGTGCTCGCGATGCGCAGCGCGAAGCACTTCTTGCCCAGCAGCGCATTGCCGCCGTAGCCGGAGCCGTAGCTCCAGATCTCGCGCGTCTCGGGGTAGTGGACGATGTACTTGGTCGTGTTGCACGGCCAGGCCACATCCTTCTGGCCCGCTTCCAGCGGCGCGCCGACGGTGTGCATGCACGGCACGAACTCGCCATCGGTGCCGAGCACGTCGATCACGGCCCGGCCCATGCGCGTCATGATCTTCATGTTGACGGCGACGTACGGGCTGTCGGAGAGTTCGACGCCGATGTGCGCGATCGGCGAACCCAGCGGGCCCATGCTGAACGGCACGACGTACATCGTGCGGCCCTTCATCGCGCCGCGGAACAGCGCCGGCGTGCCGTCGGCGCGGCCGGTCTGCAGCAGCGCGCGCATCTCGGCCGGGTCCATCCAGTTGTTGGTCGGGCCGGCCTCTTCCTTCTTCGCGCTGCAGATGAAGGTGCGGTCTTCGACGCGCGCCACGTCGCTCGGGCTGCTGCAGGCCAGGTAGCTGTTCGGGCGCAGCTCGGGGTTCAACTTCTTGAAGGTGCCGGCGGCGACGAGCTGGGCGCAGAGCCGGTCGTATTCGGCGGTGCTGCCGTCGCACCAGTGCACGTCGCGGGCTTCGGTCAATGCGGCCATCTCGGCCACCCAGGCCATCAGCCGGGCATGGTTGACATAGGCGGGCGCGTTCAGGCGCAGCCCCTCCATCGCGGGTCGGTTCATCGTGGGCTCCAATCATCAAAGTCAAAGTGCGGAATCGGGCGAGCCTCCGGGCTCGCCCCATGCCGCAAGTGACCGTCACCAGGAACAGGCGGTTTCATGCCGAAAGGGCAATCGGCGTGCCGCCACCGGGCAAGGCATTGTCGTGCGACTGTAATCGTGCCGTAACCACCGGGGCTCGGGGGGCCATGCAAATTGGGAATACGGACATGCAAAGCAGTTGTGACTTTTTCGGCGGTTATGCGCGGCGGCTGGCCCGGCGGCGCGGCGCTTGATCCGGCCGCTTCGTGGCCGTTTCTGCGGCCGCTTAAGATCGTCGGATGATGCGACGACGCCTTCTCCTTTCCCTCGCAGCCGCCAGCAGTCTGGCTGTCCCGTTCACCACCCGTGCGGCCCAGCGCAAGTCGCTGGCGGACCCGCTGCTGATGGGCGTCGAGCAGGCGCTGCTCGACTCCGGCCTCGGCCAGGCCTTCCAGAAAGGATTCGGCCGCGACACCGGCGTCGCGGTGCAGGTGTCGGGCGGACAGAGCGCCGCGCTGATCCAGGCGCTGGAGCGCGGCGAGATCGACATGGCGATGACGAACGCGCCGGAACTCGAGATGGCGTTGGAGAAGCAGGGCCTGGCGCACGACCGCCACCGCGTCGCGCTCGGCGACTACGTGCTGATCGGCCCGGTCGAGGGCAAGGGCAAGAAGGCCAAGGACCCGGCCGGCGTGCTCGGCGGCAAGGACATCGGTGCCGCGCTGATGGGCATCGCGAATGCGCAGGCGCGCTTCCTCGGCAACAACAACGGCAGCGGCGCTGCCTTGGCCGAGCTGCCGCTGTGGCGCGCGTCGAAGGTCGCGCCGGTCGCACCGTGGTACGTGGCGGCCGATCCGAAGAGTTCGATCATCGCGCAGGCCGCGGCGCAGAACGCCTACGCGGTGGTGGAGCGCGGCGTCTGGCTGAGCCACCCGGCCAAGCCGCTCGCGATCGTCGTCGAAGGCGATCCGTTGCTGGCGACCGAGGTGCACGTGATGCGTGCATTCCGCGTCAACCACCCGGCGGCCAAGCTGTTCACGACCTGGGTGTCGGGTCCGCAGGGTCGCCGCGTCGCGGCCGGCGTGCGCGGCTGGCGCTCGGCGACCGGCTGAGCCGCCGGTGTCGATGCGGCTCGTCAGCGTCAACGTCGCCCGCGCGAGCGAGCGGCTGATCAACGGCCGGCCGGTGCTGACGGCGATCGGCAAGCAGCCCGTCGACGGCCCGGTCGCGGCGCAGCCGATGGGGCTGGACGGCGACGAGCAGGCCGACCTCAGCGTGCACGGCGGCCTCGGCAAGGCGGTCTACGCCTACCCGAGCGAGCACTACCCGTTCTGGCAGACGGTGCGTGCGCAGGCGCAGGTGGCCGGCTGGGACGAGCCGTTGCCGCCCGGCTCGATTGGCGAGAACCTGACGCTCGCCGGGATGCTTGAAAACCAGGCCTGGATCGGCGACGTGCTGCGCTTTCCCGATTGCGAACTCGCGGTCAGCGAGCCGCGCTTTCCGTGCTTCAAGTTCAATGCGGCGATGGGCTTCAACCAGGCGGTGAAGATGATGGCGGCCAGTGCCTGGTGCGGCTTCTACCTGTCGGTGCGATCGCCCGGCACACTGCGCGCCGGGCAGGCCTTCGAGCTGCTGCCGGGGCCGCGCGAGGTCGGCATTCCGGAGCTGTTCCGCGCCCGCATGAAGAAGGGCTGACGAGGCTCAGGCCTTCGGGGCCGACCAGCGGAACATCGGCGTCGCGAGCAGCACCACCGCCGCCATCCGCGTGACGTGGAACGCCGTCACCACCGGCACGCCCAGCTCCAGCACCTTGGCCGTCAGGCACATCTCGGCGATGCCGCCGGGCGAGGTGCCGAGCAGCACGGTGGCCGGGTGCAGGCCGCTCAGCTGCGCGACGCCGAGCGCAAAGCCTGCTGACAGCGCGATCATCACCAGCGTGCCCGCCCCCACGCTGAGCAGCCAGCGCGGCGCGGTGTGCAGGAAGGCCGGTGTGAAGCGCGTGCCGAGCGCGACGCCGATGAAGAGCTGGCCGAGGTTGGTCATCCACTTCGGCAGCGCCGACAGCTCGACACCGGTGGCGGTCAGCCCGAACGCGACGAACAGCGGGCCCAGCACCCAGGGGTTCGAGACGCCGCGCCAGCGCAGGAACGCGCCGCCGGCGGCCGTCATCGCGATCAATTGCAGCAGCCCGTGCCACTCGACGACCTGCGGGCCGGGCAGCGTCGGGTCGAGCCCGTGCAGGCCGGCGAACTGGAAGCCGAACGGAATCGTCAGCACGACCAGCAGGATGCGCAGCGAATGGGCGCTCGCGACCAGGTCCATGCGCCCGCCGAAGCGTTCGGCCAGCACTGCCATCTCGGAGGCGCCGCCGATCGCGCTGGCGAAGAACAGCGTCGGCCGGTCGAGCGCCATGCCGGCGTTGGCGCGCGCGAGGTAGAGGCCGAAGCCGGCACCGAGCAGCAGCGCCCACGCGATGCCGGCGAGGATCACCGCCCAGTGGCTTGCGACGATGCCGACCACCTGCGGCGTGAAGTAGAGCCCGAGCACGGTGCCGATGGCCCACTGGCCGGCATTGCGCAGCGGCGTGGCGGCGACGAGCGGCAGGCCGGCCATGCAGCCGATGGCGGTCGCGATCAGCGGGCCGATCATCCACGGCAGCGGGGTGTGCAGCAGCAGGCACAAGCCGGCGGCCGCGGCGCCGGCGAGGAGGGTCAGGGCAAGGCGGGCCGGGCGCCGCGAAAGAAGGGAATGCACCGGCGAATGCTAGCCGCCCGTTCCGTTCGCTCTGAGGACACCCCCCGTTCGCCCTGAGCCTGTCGAAGGGCCTGCGCATACAAGCCGTTCGCGCTGAGCCTGTCGAAGCGCTGCGCGAAAGGCGATGCGTCAGAACCCTTCCAGCACCACCTTGCCGCGGGCCTTCCCGCTCTCGATGAACGCATGGGCGCGCTTCAGGTTGGCGGCGTTGATCGCACCGAAGTGCTCGCCGAGCGTGCTGCGCAGCCTGCCGGAGTCGACCAGCTTCGCGACCTCGTCGAGCAGCTCATGCTGCTTGTGCATGTCGGCGGTCTGCATCATCGACCGCGTGAACATCAGCTCCCAGTGCAGCGACAGGCTCTTGCGCTTCATCGGCATCACGTCGAGCGGCTCCTTGAAGTCGTCGATCAGCGCCAGCTTGCCCTGCGGCGCGAGTGCTTCGACGATCTGCGTGTAGTAAGTGGGCGTGTGCGTGAGCCCGGCCACTGCGGTGACCTGCGGCACGCCAGCCGCCTGCAACTGCGGCAGCAGCGGTTGATGGTGGTCGATCACATGGTGCGCGCCGAGCTCACGCAGCCAGGCCTGCGTTTCGGGGCGCGACGCGGTGCCGATCACCGTGAGCTTCGTCAGCCGGCGCGCGAGCTGCGTCAGGATGGAGCCGACACCGCCGGCCGCGCCGATGATCAGCAGCGCGCCTTCGGAGTCGGCCGTCGTGCCCAGGCGGTCGAACAGCAGCTCCCATGCGGTGATCGCGGTCAGCGGCAGCGCGGCGGCCTGCGCGGCCGGGATCGACGTGGGCGCGTGGCCGACGATGCGCTCATCGACCAGCTGCAGCTCGGCATTGCTGCCCGGCCGCGTGATGTCGCCGGCATACCAGACGCGGTCGCCCGGCTTGAACAGCGTGACCTTCTCGCCCACCGTCTCGACGGTGCCGACGGCATCCCAGCCGATGACCTTCAGCTGCCCCTCGGCGGGCGTGCTGCCGGCGCGGATCTTCACGTCGACCGGGTTCACCGAGACCGCTTCCACCCGCACCAGCAGGTCGCGGCCGGCGGCGACCGGGTCGGGGAGCGTGACGTCGAGCAGCGATTCGGCATCGGTGATCGGAAGCGGGCGGCGGTAGGCAACGGCTTTCATGGGGCGACTCCGGAAGGGAAGTGTTCAGTCCCGGCACTGTAGGCCGCTTGGCAAAAATTGATAATCCGGTCTCGCGAACTATCACCTTCAAACAAGATTTGAAGCCGGCGACGAGGGCGACCGCGCCAACGACAATACGGGGTTGACCCGCTCTCCAGAAAGCCGCCGATGCTCGCCTACCGACACGCCTTCCACGCCGGCAACCATGCCGACGTGCTCAAGCACACCGTGCTCGGCATGGTGCTGCGCTACATGAACCAGAAAGACAAGCCGTACCGCTTGGTCGACACCCACGCCGGCGCCGGCGGCTATTCGCTCGAAGGCCAGTACGCGACCAAGAAGGGCGAGTTCGAGCAAGGCATCGCCCGCCTGTGGGGCCGCGACGACCTGCCCGGCCCGGTGGCCGACTACGTGGCCGCGGTGCGCCAGTTCAACTCCGACGGCAAGCTGCGCCAGTACCCCGGCTCGCCGGCCTTTGCGCAGATGGTGATGCGCGCGCAAGACCAGCTGCGGCTGTTCGAGCTGCACAACACCGACCACCGCATCCTCGCGTCTTTCCTCGGCGAGACGAAGAACGTCGAGATCTACAACGCCGACGGCTTCGACGGACTGAAGGGCCAGGTGCCGCCGTCGAGCCGGCGCGGGGCCATCCTGATGGACCCGAGCTACGAAGGCCACGGCGACTACGGCCGCGTGATCGCCTCGCTGCGCGAGGCGCTGCTGCGCTTCAACGAAGGCGTCTACATGGTCTGGTACCCGCAGGTCCAGAAGCTCGAGGCCGCGCAGTTGCCGCGCCGCCTCGAGAGCCTGGCGCCCAAGGGCTGGCTGCACGTGCGCCTGACGGTGCAGGTGCCCGATTCGCAAGGCTTCGGCCTGGCCGGCAGCGGCATGTTCATCCTGAACCCGCCGTACACGCTGCACGACGAACTGCTCGCCGTGCTGCCCTACCTCGTCGATGTGCTGGGACAGTACGACGACGCGAACTACCTGCTCGACCAGAAGACCGCCTGAGCGGCGCCTCAAACCGAGGTAAATGAGGTTGCAAGCGGTTTCAGCCGAGTTTCACGAAACGCTCGGTAGATTCCCTGTCAGACGGTTTTTTGCTGCAGTGCCGTAGCTGCAGCGCCGCAATCCGCGCCAGGGCGCGCGGGTGCTTGTGTCGCACCGTGTCATGTGCGTTTTTTCACAGTCTCCAAAACGGATGGCTGGGCTTGTCGTCGCCTTAACGATTGGTAAACGTCTTCTTGCAAGCGCTTTCAGCCGTGGCTATGCTCGCGCCGCGTTCGCACGGTCCGCCGATGCGGGCGACACAACCCCACAAGAGGAGACAAGCCATGATCCGTTCTTCCCGCGTTGCCCTGCACGGGCTCGCCTGGGCCGTTGCGCTGACGCTGAGCGCTTGCGGCGGGGGCGATTCCGATGACAGCCCGCCGCCACCGCCGCCCCCCGTGAGCACCGACATCCCGACCACCCCGCTGCAGGACTGGCCCGCGATCAAGAGCGCGGTGGCCCGCGATGCCGGCATCGAGGCGCAGGTGGACGCCCTGCTCGCGAAGATGAGCCTGGCCGAGAAGGTCGGCCAGATGACGCAGGTCGAGATCCAGGGCGTGACGCCGGACGACATCAAGACCTACCACCTCGGCTCGGTGCTGAACGGTGGCGGCTCGTTCCCCGGCCAGCACAAGGATGCGCCGGTCGCCGACTGGCTGGCGCTGGCCGACACGCTGTGGGCCGCGTCGATGGACCCTGCGAACCCGAACCCGATCCCGCTGATCTGGGGCACGGACGCGGTGCACGGCCACAACAACGTGAAGGGCGCGACGCTCTTCCCGCACAACATCGGCCTGGGCGCCACGCGCGATCCGGACCTGCTGCGCCGCATCGGCGAGGTGACGGCGCGCGAAGTGGCGCACACCGGCATCGACTGGGCCTTCGGCCCGACGCTTGCCGTGGTGCGCGACGACCGCTGGGGCCGCACCTACGAAGGCTATTCGGAGGATCCGATGGTCGTGCAGTCGTACGGCGGCGAGGTCATCAAGGGCCTGCAGGGCACGCTCGCGAAAGATGCGAAAGCCAACGAGAAGGTGGTCGCGACCGCGAAGCACTTCCTGGGCGACGGCGGCACCACCGACGGCAAGGACCAGGGCATCACCGCGGTCACCGAGGCCGACCTGATCAACATCCACGGCCGCGGCTACTACACCGCGCTGCAGGCGGGCGCGCAATCGGTGATGGCGTCGTTCAGCAGCTGGAAGGACGCAGCCAAGGGCGACACCGCGCGCGCCGACAAGATGCACGGCCACAAGTACCTGCTGACCGACGTGCTGAAGACCAAGATGGGCTTCGACGGCTTCGTCGTCTCGGACTGGAACGGCCTCGGCCAGGTCAACGCGACCAACAGCGATTCGACGCGGGCCTGCACCAACGCCGATTGCCCGCAGGCCATCAACGCCGGCATCGACATGGTGATGGTGCCGTACGTCGACGACTGGAAGGCCTTCATCACCAACACGATCGCGAGCGTGCAGAGCGGCGAGATCCCGCAGGCGCGCGTGGACGATGCGGTGCGCCGCATCCTGCGCGTGAAGCTGCGGGCCGGCCTGTTCAGCAAGCCGAAGCCGTCGGCGCGCAACGCGAACAGCGAGGTCGGCACGGCCGAGAACCGCGCGGTGGCGCGCGAGGCGGTGCGCAAGTCGCTGGTGCTGCTGAAGAACAACGGCGCCACGCTGCCGCTGGCGCGCAGCGCCAAGGTGCTGGTGGCCGGCAAGAGCGCCGACAGTTTGTCGAACCAGAGCGGCGGCTGGTCGCTCACCTGGCAGGGCACCGACAACGTCAATGCCGATTTCGGCGGCGGCACCACGCTGTGGGCCGCGATCCAGAAGATCGCACCGAACGCGGTGATCGACACCAGCACCACCGGCGCGCTGGGCAGTGCCGACTACGACGCGGCGATCGTCGTGATCGGCGAGACGCCGTATGCCGAAGGGGTGGGCGACATCGGCAAGACCAAGACGCTGGAGCACGCGAAGCTGCATCCGGAAGATGTCGCGCTGATCGATGCGCTGAAGACCAAGGGCGTCAAGAAGATCATCACGGTGCTGTACTCGGGCCGCCCGCTGTACGTGAACCGCGAACTCAACCGCTCGGATGCGTTCGTCGCCGCGTTTCTGCCGGGCACCGAGGGTGACGGCCTGACGGATGTGTTGTTCAAGAAGGACGACGGGGCGGTCAACGCCGACTTCAGCGGCAAGCTGTCGTACTCGTGGCCGAAGGCGGCCTGCCAGGTCGCGCTGAACCATGGCGATGCCGGCTACGACCCGCTGTATGCCTTCGGCTACGGGCTGAGCTACGCCGCACCGGGCGCCGACCAGGTGGCGCTCGACGAGGCCACCGTGGCGCAGGGCTGCGGCGTGCCGGCCGGTGGTGGCGGCACCACCGACCAGACGCTGGCGGTGTTCGACGGTGCAAACCAGAGCGGCTTCTCGATGCGCGTCGGTGCGCCGTCGAGCTGGAGCGTGCTGGTGGGCTTGTCGACCGCGACGAGCACGTCGACGCCGCAGGCCGAGATCACCGCGGTGCCGGTCGACGACAAGGACGGCAAGCAGTGGGCGGCGATCAAGGCGAAGTGGAACGGCGCGGCCGGCCAGCTCTACATGCAGAGCACCAACGACGCCGACAAGCAGGACCTGCAGTCGTACCTGAACTCGAAGGGCTCGCTGGTGTTCGATGCGCGGGTCGCGGTGGCGCCGACCGCGGCGGTCAAGATGCGCGTGGACTGCGGCTACCCGTGCATGGGCGAGATCGACGCGACCAACACGTTCGGCACGCTGCCGGCCAACACCTGGACGGAGCTGGCGATCCCGCTGCAGTGCTTTGCCGACCAGGGCACCGACTTCACCTTGGTGAACACGCCGTTCCTGCTGTACAGCAGCGGCGGGCAATTCGAGGTGTCGGTGGCCAACATCCGCTGGGATCCGAAGAACACCGGCAACGTGCCGTGTGCGGGCGGGCCGCCGGTCAACGTGATCGCGGTCACGGCCGACAAGGACCTGTACGTCAACGGCATCAGCGATGCGGCGGCACTGGCACCGCCCGGTGCGTGGTCGACCGGCGGAACCGGCAGCGTGACGCTGACGAACGACGTGGTCGACGGCACCGACAAGCTGATCGACGTGGTGTTCAACGGCGTGACCGACGGGGGCGGCAACGGCGGCATCTTCATGTCGGTGCCGGACAACACGCTGATCGACGCGTCGGCGATCGCGGCGACGGGTGGCGTGCAGTTCGAGATCCGCGTGCTCGACTACGGCAACAGCACGCAGGACTTCTGGACCAAGCTGGTGTGCGACCGCAAGAGCGACACCTGCCGCACCGGCGACCTGAAGGACAAGGTGGGCCATCCGCCGGTCAACACGTGGCAGACGGTGAAGATTCCGTTCACCTCGCCGGACTACGTGGCCAACGGGTTCGATCCTTCGAAGATCACGTCGCCGCTGGAGATGCTGCCGGCGTGGGACGACCAGAAGGGAACCATCCATTTCCAGATCCGCAACCTGCGGATCGTGAAGAACCTCTGAGCGGGGTTCCCGATTGCGGCGGTCGCGCGGGCCTGGCGGTCAGCGCGTGACCCTTGAGGGGCGTGACGCGAGTTGCGCCCCCTTTTTTTTGTCGCGTGGGTTCTGTGCGGCAAAGGCGCGCGCGGGGAGGCTGTGGCTCGCCGCACGCGCCTTTGCGACACGCCGTGCTCCTTCGGTCCTGAGTTGTTGACGTCACGCTACAGTGAAGTCCATGTCCGTCCTGCATGAATACATCGATTTCGCTGGCAACGCCGAGCTACCCAAGGGCTGGGAGGGTGACGTATTCAGGTACTGCACGTTTGCCGGTCTCGATATCGAAGGCTCTGCGTTCGAGGGAATCCTGAGCGGCTGCAAGGTGAAAGACTCGTCGTGGTACTGGGGCCTGTTCAACATGACGACCTTCGTTCAAGTCGAATTCGACGGATGTGTCTTCCGCGGCTCGGGCTTCGCCGGATGCCTCTTCGCCAAGTGCCGGTTCGTGAACTGCAAGTTCTTGAGGAACAACCTGAATGCAGATTGCACATTCGACAAGTGCGCTTGGTACGACTGCGAGCAGACCGAGTGCGAGGGATTGCCTCGCCAATTTGCTGCGGAATCAATGAAGCCCATGCATTGATGTTCACCCTTCAGCCAGAGTCCGGAATGTGTCGCCGATGAGGAAGTCGATCTCTGTTTATGCAACGGCCATCGTTCTGGCTGCGGGACTGTTGGGCTGCAATCTCGATGTTCCGCCGATCTCGGTGGCGACCTGCACGACCTATGTCGCGGGCACGCCCGGGCCGCACAGGCAGTTGACGAGCATGCAACTCCAGGCGCTGAGCAAGTGGCTCACCGAACATCGCGCCGAATGGTCACATACCGTTGCGACGCATGTGCCTCGAACGGTGATCGAGATAGAGCATGAAGGCGGAACGACATCGCTGAACCTCTGGCCACGATTGCTCATCGCCTCTGGCCCCTTCGGGCAGTATCAGCGCGCCCTCACAGAGGGTGAAGCGCGTTCACTGGCAGAAATCATCGAGTTCTAGTCGCCGGCCCATCGACGAACACAAGCCGCCGCGCGCCCCCGGCCGCAGCACGCTCACCGGAGGCACGGAAACGCCCGTGCCCCCTAGCGAACGCTAAATCAGCGAACCTTCCCAGCCTTCCACGCATTCAACAGCGTGTCATACGCGATCGTCTCGCCCTTCGGCTTCTCGTTCGCCAGCTTCTTCCACGGCGCGCCCTTGTCGCTCAGCCACTTGTTCGGGTCGCCCTTCGGGTTCAGCTTCGGTGCGCAGCGTGCCATCCCGGCGCGCTCCAGGCGTGCCATCACCTGGTCCATCTCCTCGGCCAGGTTGTCCATCGCGGCCTGCGGCGTCTTCTCGCCGGTCACCGCCACCGCCACGTTCTTCCACCACAGCTGCGCCAGCTTCGGGTAGTCGGGCACGTTGGTGCCGGTCGGCGTCCAAGCCACGCGGGCCGGGCTGCGGTAGAACTCGATCAGGCCGCCGTACTTGGCCGCGTTCTGCGTGAAGTAGTCGTGGCGGATGTCGCTGTCGCGGATGAAGGTCAGCCCGGTGATCGACTTCTTCAGCGACACCGTCTTGCTCGTCACGAACTGCGCATACAGCCAGGCCGCCGCCACCTTGTTCTGGTCGTGGTCCTTGAAGAAGGTCCACGAGCCCACGTCCTGGTAGCCGTTCTGCATGCCCTGCTTCCAGTACGGGCCGTTCGGGCCGGGCGCCATGCGCCACTTCGGCGTGCCGTCGGCATTCACCACCGGCAGCCCCGGCTTCACCATGTCGGCGGTGAACGCGGTGTACCAGAAGATCTGCTGCGCAATCTGCCCCTGCGCCGGCACCGGGCCGCTCTCGCCGAAGGTCATGCCGGTGGCTTCCTTCGGGGCGTACTTCTTCATCCAGTCGACGTACTTCGTCAGCGCATACACAGCCGCCGGCGAATTCGTCGCACCCCCGCGCGAGACCGAAGCCCCGAGCGGCGTGCAACCATCGGCCGAAGCGCGGATGCCCCACTCGTCCACCGGCATGCCGTTCGGGATGCCGATGTCGGCGGTGCCGGCCATCGACAGCCAGGCATCGGTGAAGCGCCAGCCCAGCGACGGATCCTTCTTGCCGTAGTCCATGTGACCGTAGATCGGCTTGCCGTCGATCGTCTTCACGTCTTCGCTGAAGAACGCGGCGATGTCTTCGTACGCGCTCCAGTTCAGCGGCACGCCCAGGTCGTAGCCGTACTTGGCCTTGAACTTGTCCTTCAGGTCCTGGCGCGCGAACAGGTCGGCACGGAACCAGTACAGGTTGGCGAACTGCTGGTCGGGCAACTGGTACAGCTTCTTGTCCGGCGCGGTCGTGAAGCTCGTGCCGATGAAGTCCTTCAGGTCCAGTCCGGGGTTGGTGTATTCCTTGCCGGTGCCGCTCATGTAGTCGGTCAGCGACATGATCTTGCCGTAGCGGTAGTGCGTGCCGATCAGGTCGGAGTCGGAGATCCAGCCGTCGTAGATGCTCTTGCCCGACTGCATCGAGGTCTGCAGCTTCTCGACGACGTCACCCTCCTGGATGATGTCGTGCTTCACCTTGATGCCGGTGATCTCCTCGAAGGCCTTGGCCAGCGTCTTCGATTCGTACTCGTGCGTCGTCAGCGTCTCCGACACCACCGAGATTTCCTTCACGCCCTTGGCCTGCAGCTTCTTCGCCGCATCGATGAACCACTTCAGCTCGGCCGCCTGCTGGTCCTTGCTCAGCGTGGACGGCTGGAACTCGGCATCGATCCATTTCTTCGCCTCGGCCTCGCCGGCCCACGCACCGTGGCCCATGGCCAGTGCGGCAGCGGCAAACGCCACGGCATTCATGCGCAACTTCATGTCTGTCTCCTCGTGTACTTCCCGGGGTACTCGCGACACGCCAGCGGGGAAGAATCGCCGGCGGCCTTTTCAAACTGCGGCTCGGCGGCTCAACCCTTGCGCATCACCAGCGCCAGCACGGCCATCGAGACCACGAAGCTGATCCAGATCGACGGCTCCTCCGCCAGCCCGAACCAGCCCACCATCCTTTCGCTGAACGCGACGAACGCGAGGTTCACGTAGGCCGCGCTGAGCAGCCCGATGAAGAGCCGGTCGCCGCGCGTCGTCGCGATCGGCAAGAAGCCGCGGCGCAATGTCGTCGGCGACTTCAGCTCCCACACCGTCATGCCGGCCAGCATCAGCACGATGCAGACGAAGAACACCGCCACCGGCAGGGTCCATGCCATCCAGTCGAACATCACACTCTCCCCATCGCAAAACCCTTGGCGATGTAATGCCGCACGAACCAGATCACGATCGCGCCCGGCACGATGGTCAGCACGCCGGCCGCCGCCAGCACGCCCCAGTCCATCCCCGATGCGCTCACCGTGCGTGTCATCACCGCGACGATCGGCTTCGCGTTCACGCTGGTCAGCGTGCGCGCCATCAGCAACTCGACCCAGCTGAACATGAAGCAGAAGAACGCCGCCACGCCCACGCCGGCCTTGATCAGCGGGATGTAGATCGTCAGGAAGAAGCGCGGGAACGAGTAGCCGTCGATGTAGGCCGTCTCGTCGATCTCGCGCGGGATGCCGCTCATGAAGCCTTCCAGAATCCACACCGCCAGCGGCACGTTGAACAGCAGGTGCGCCAGCGCCACCGCGATGTGCGTGTCCATCAACCCGAGCGTCGTGTACAGCTGGAAGAACGGCAGCAGGAACACCGCCGGTGGCGTCATCCGGTTGGTCAGCAGCCAGAAGAACACATGCTTGTCGCCGAGGAAGCTGTAGCGCGAGAACGCATACGCCGCCGGCAGCGCCACCAGCAACGAGATCACCGTGTTGATGGCCACGTAGATCATCGAGTTGATGTAGCCCGAGTACCACGATTCGTCGGTGAAGATCGTGCGGTAGTGGTCGAACGTGAAATGCTGCGGCCACAGGCTGAACGACGACAGGATCTCCTCGTTCGTCTTGAACGACATGTTCACCATCCAGTACACCGGCAGGATCGCGAACACCAGGTACAGCAGCAGGAAGATCACCCGCTTCTTGAAACGGCGCTCATCCATGGGCGGCTCCCTCGGTCGTCGTCGCATCCTGGCCGACCCGCTGCATCCAGTTGTAGAGGATGAAGCACAGCAGCAGGATGATCAGGAAGTAGATCAGCGAGAAGGCCGCGGCCGGTCCCAGGTCGAACTGGCCGACAGCCTTCTGCGTCAGGTACTGGCTCAGGAAGGTGGTCGCGTTGCCGGGCCCGCCGCCGGTCAGCACGAAGGGCTCGGTGTAGATCATGAAGCTGTCCATGAAGCGCAGCAGCACCGCGATCATCAGCACGCCGCGCAGCTTGGGCAACTGGATGAAGCGGAACACCGCGAACTTGCTCGCGCCGTCGATGCGCGCGGCCTGGTAGTACGCGTCGGGGATCGCGCGCAGCCCGGCGAAGCACAGCAGCGCGACCAGCGGCGTCCAGTGCCACACGTCCATCAGCAGCACGGTGAGCCACGCATCGGTCGCGTTGCCGGTGTAGCTGTAGTCGATGCCCAGCTTCGCGAGCGCGGCGCCCATCAGTCCGATGTCGGTGCGGCCGTAGATCTGCCAGATGGTGCCGACCACGTTCCACGGGATCAGCAGCGAGATCGCCACCAGCACCAGCACCGCCGACGAGCGCGCGCCCTTGGCCGGCATCGACAGCGCGAGCGCGATGCCGAGCGGAATCTCCACCAGCAGCACCGCCAGCGAGAAGCCGATCTGGCGCAGCAGCGCGCCCTGCAGGTCTTCGTCGCGCATCACCGACTTGAACCATTCGGTGCCGACGAACACGCGCCGCTCGGGCGAGATGATGTCCTGCACCGAGTAGTTCACCACCGTCATCAGCGGCAGCACCGCCGAGAACGCGACGCACAGCACCACCGGCAGGATCAGCAGCCAGGCTTTCTGGTTGACGGGCTTCATGCCGCCACCTCCACGGAAGAATCGATCAACACGTCGTCCCTGTAGTAGCAGGTGTGCGCACCGACCAGCGACAGCCACACCGCATCGCCGACCCGCGGGATGCGCTGGTCGGGCGACAGACGGGCGCGGATCGTCTGCTCGCTGTCGCCGGACCCGATGCGCGCGCCGAGCAGCCAGTAGGTGCCGATGTCCTGCGCCTGCGTCACGGTGGCGGGCACGGCGCCCGCGGCCTCCGGCGCGGCGAGTGCCACGTACTCCGGCCGCACGCCGAGCGCGAAGCTGCCTTCGCCCTGCAGCGGGTTGCGCGCCATCGGCAGCACGCGGCCGGCCACGTCGATGCCCTGCCCGGCCCAGCGCACCGGCAGGAAGTTCATGCCCGGCGAGCCGATGAAGTGGCCGACGAAGCGGTGCTGCGGCCGCTCGAACAGCGCCGAGGCGCTGCCCACCTGCACCGCGCGGCCGCGCGTCATCACGACCACCTGGTCGGCGAAGGTCAGCGCCTCGACCTGGTCGTGCGTCACGTAGACCAGCGTCAGCTTCAGCTCGTGGTGGATCTGCTTCAGCTTGCGGCGCAGCTGCCATTTCAGGTGCGGGTCGATGACGGTCAGTGGCTCGTCGAACAGCACCGCCGAGACGTCTTCGCGCACCAAGCCGCGGCCCAGCGAGATCTTCTGCTTGGCATCCGCCGACAGGCCGGCGGCGCGCGTGTTCAGCTGGCCGCTCATCTCCAGCATCTCGGCGATCTGGCCGACGCGCTGGCGGATGCGGTCGGGTGCGACACCGCGGTTGCGCAGCGGGAACGCGAGGTTCTCGGCGACGGTCATCGTGTCGTAGATGACGGGGAACTGGAACACCTGTGCGATGTTGCGCTGCTGCGGTGACTGGCCGGTGACGTCCTGCCCGCCGAACTTCACGGTGCCCTGCGACGGCGTCACGAGGCCGGAGATGATGTTGAGCAGCGTGGTCTTGCCGCAGCCGGACGGGCCGAGCAGCGCGTAGGCGCCGCCGTCGTCGAAGGTCATCTTCAGCGGCAGCAGTGCGTAGTCTTCATCGCGCTGCGGGTTCGGCTTGTAGGCATGCGCCAGGTCGAGATCGATGCGTGCCATCTCAGATGCCCTCCCGGTTCGGGGCCACCAGCAACCGGCCCGCAGAATCGAACACGTGTACCTGCGCCGCGTTCAGGTACAGCGTCACCGCTTCGCCCAGCGTGAACTGGTGAACGCCGGTCAGCTGCGCGACCAGCTCGCCGATCGGCGTGTCGACGTGCACGAAGGTGTCGGAGCCGGAGATCTCGGCCAGCTCGACCTTGCCCGGCAACGCGACGTCGCCATCGCGCTGGTGGACACGCAAGGCACTGGCACGGATGCCGATCGTCAGCGCCGGCGTGCTCGAGGCCGGCAGCGGCACCGACAGATTCACCCCTGCCTGCAGCGAGACGCCGATCGTCGCGTGCGTGCCCTCGACCAGGTTCATCGGCGGATCGCTGAACGCGCGCGCGACGCGGATCGACTGCGGCCGGTGGAACACCTCCGCGGTCGGGCCGTACTGCAGCAGCTCGCCGGCATCCATCACCGCGGTGTAGCCGCCGAGCAGCAAGGCCTCGGTCGGCTCGGTGGTCGCGTAGACGACGGTCGACTCACCCGCAGCGAACAGCTGCGACAGCTCGTCGCGCAGTTCTTCGCGCAGCTTGTAGTCCAGGTTCACCAGCGGCTCGTCGAGCAGCATCAGCGGCGCCTTCTTCGCGAGCGCCCGCGCCAGGGCCACACGCTGCTGCTGGCCGCCCGACAGCTCGGCCGGCAGCCGCTTCAGGAAGGGCTCGATGTGCAGCCGCTTCGCCAGCTCCTGCACGCGCTCGGCGATGCCCTTCTCGCCACGCAGCTTCAGCGGCGACGCGATGTTGTCCGCCACCGTCATCGACGGGTAGTTGATGAACTGCTGGTAGACCATCGACACGTTGCGCTCGCGCACCGGCAGGCCGGTCACGTCGCGGCCGTCAGCCAGCACACGGCCTTGCGTCGGCGTGTCCAGCCCCGCCATCACGCGCATCAGCGAGGTCTTGCCGGCCTGGGTCGCGCCCAGCAGCACGGTCACCGCGCGCGGGACCAGGGTCAGGTCCAGCGGGTAGAGGTGGGTCTGCGCACCGACCTGCTTGCCGATGCGCTCCAGCGTCAATTCCATGAGGTCTCCGAAGGTCTCGTCTGCGGCGCCGCGGTGGGCGTGCCGCGCCAGTGTTGCGCGCACCAGAGCGCGACTTGCTCGCGCTGGGCCGGTGTCAGGTGCAGGCCGAGCTTGGTGCGGCGCCACAGCACGTCGTCGGGCTCGCGTGCCCACTCGTGGTCGTGCAGGTAGTTCAGCTCGGCCTCGTGCAACCCGGGCACCACTTCGGCGCCGGGGCCGTTCGCCAGCACCGTCTGCACGCGCGAGCCGTAGCAGCGCGCCAGGCGGTGGCGCATCGCCACCGGCAGCTGCGGATGGCGCAGCGCGAAGGCCTGCTCGAAACGCGCGAAGTCGGTGTCGGGGCGCTGCGGGTCGCCGATCCACACGCTGAGGTCGCCACCGGGCAGGAAGGCGCCGGCCGTCCACGCGCCGCGGCTGTTGCCGAGCGGCGCGGCCAGCAGGTCGGCGGCCTCTTCGGCCAGCTTGCGGAAGGTCGTGATCTTGCCGCCCCACACCGACAGCAGCGCCGCCTTCGAGGTGTCGAGTTCGAGCGAGTAGTCGCGCGTCACCGCCGACGGATCGCCCGATTCGTCGTCGAGCAGCGGTCGCACGCCGGAGTACGTCCACACCACGTCGGCCGGCAGCACCGGCTTCGCGAAGTACCGGCTCGCCTGCTCGCACAGGTAGGCGATCTCGCTGTCGTCGATACGGGCGTCGCCGATCGCGCCGTGGTGCTCGACGTCGGTGGTGCCGATCAGCGTGAACTCGCCGTCCTGGTAGGGGATCGCGAAGATGATGCGGCGGTCCGGGTTCTGGAAGATGTAGGCGTGGTCGTGGTCGAACAGCTTCTTCACGACGATGTGGCTGCCCTTCACCAGGCGCAGCGACTTGGCACGCGGCGCATGCGTGCCTTCGGCGAGGAACTGCGCGGCCCACGGCCCGGCCGCGTTGACGAGCGCGCGCGCATTCAGCGTGTGCGTGCGGCCGTCGCCCGCCTGCAGCGTGACGCGCCAGGTGCTGTTGCCGCGCTGCGCATCGATGCAGCGCCAGCGCGTCAGCACCGTCGCGCCGCGGTCGGCCGCGTCGCGGGCGTTCAGCACCACCAGCCGCGCATCGTCGACCCAGCCGTCGGAATAGACGAAGCCGCGCGTGTACTGCGGCTTCAGCGGCGCGCCGGCCGGGTGCTCGCGCAGCGACACCGTGCGCGAGCCGGCCAGCACCTCGCGCTTGGCCAGGTGGTCGTACAGGAACAGCCCGGCGCGGATCATCCACACCGGCCGCATGCTGGCGTCGTGCGGCATCACGAAGCGCAGCGGCCACATGATGTGCGGGGCGCCCTTCAGCAGCACCTCGCGCTCGGCCAGCGCCTTGCGCACCAGCGAGAACTCGTAGTACTCCAGGTAGCGCAGGCCGCCGTGGATCAGCTTGGTCGAGGCCGACGAGGTGTGCTGCGCGAGGTCGTCCTTCTCGCACACCAGCACGCGCACGCCACGGCCCGCCAGGTCGCGCGCAATGCCGGCGCCATTGATGCCGCCGCCCACGACGAGCACGTCCACGTCAGCCGGCAAAGGTTGATTCAAGAATTCGTCTCCTGGCCCATCGACACCCCGCCGTCGGCGAGGTTCGTGTTGTTGTTCGGTGCGGTGTTCGGTTGCGTTCGTTTCTGATCTTCTTTTTTCGTTTTATGCGAAAAACGAAAGCAGCGCAACCCAGGAAATCCAGCATCTGCTTTCGTTCGGCCATTCGGTACCCTCCGCCGCCATGACCCCGAACCCGCGCCAATCGCTGCTGCTCGACGAGGTGCGCGCGCGCGGCACGGCGACGGTGGAGGCGCTCAGCGACCAGTTCGGCGTCACGCTGCAGACGGTGCGGCGCGACGTGAAGCTGCTGTCCGATGCCGGGCTGCTGGCGCGCTTCCATGGCGGCGTGCGACTGCCGAGCTCCACCACCGAGAACATCGCGTACCGGCAGCGCCAGCAGCTCAACGAGCAGGCCAAGCAGCGCATCGCGCGCAGCGTGGCGCAGGGCGTGCCCGAGGGCTGCTCGCTGATCCTGAACATCGGCACCACCACCGAGGCCATTGCGCGCGAGCTGATGCGGCACAAGGGGCTGCGCGTGATCACGAACAACCTGAACGTCGCGGCGATCCTGTCGGACAACCCGGACTGCGAGGTGATCGTGGCCGGCGGCGTGGTGCGCTCGCGCGACCGCGGCATCGTCGGCGAGGCGACGGTGGATTTCATCAAGCAGTTCAAGGTCGACATCGGGCTGATCGGCATCTCGGGCATCGAGAGCGACGGCACGCTGCGCGACTTCGATTTCCGCGAGGTGAAGGTGGCGCGCGCGATCATCGAGCAGTCGCGCCAGGTGTGGGTGGCCGCCGACCACAGCAAGTTCAACCGGCCGGCGATGGTGCAGGTGGCCGGCTTCGCCGAGATCGATGCGCTGTTCACCGACCAGGCGCCGCCCGAGCCTTTCCCTTCCCTGTTGGCCGATGCGGGCGTCCAATGCGAGGTCGCCGCCTGAGTTTCATCCTGCCATGAGCACACCCCCTTTCCTGCTGGCCCTCGACCAGGGCACCTCCAGTTCGCGCAGCATCGTGTTCGACCGCGCCGGCGGCATCGTCGCGATGGCGCAGCGCGAGTTCCGCCAGATCTACCCGCAGCCGGGCTGGGTCGAGCACGATCCGATGGAGATCTGGCACTCGCAGCTCGCGACAGCGAAGGAGGTGCTCGCGAAAGCCCGCATCAGCGCCGGCGACATCGCGTCGATCGGCATCACCAACCAGCGCGAGACCACCGTGGTGTGGAACCGCCGCACCGGCGAGCCGCTGTACAACGCGATCGTCTGGCAGGACCGCCGCGCCGAGCCCACCTGCGCCGCGCTGCGCGAGCGCGGGTTCGAAGCCACCTTCCGCGAGAAGACCGGGTTGATCATCGACGCCTACTTCTCCGGCACAAAGCTGAAGTGGATCCTCGACCACGTGGGCGGCGCGCGCGAGGCGGCGTCGCGCGGCGAGTTGGCCTTCGGCACCGTCGATTCGTGGCTGATGTGGCACCTGACCGGTGGCGCGGTGCATGCCACCGACGTCAGCAACGCGTCGCGCACGCTGCTGCTGAATGTGCGCCGCAACGCGTGGGACGACGAACTGCTGCAACTGCTCGACGTGCCGCGCGAGGTGCTGCCGCAGGTGTTCCCGTCGAGCCACGTGTACGGTCACACGAAGGCCGAGCTGCTGGGCGCCTCGCTGCCGATCGGCGGCGTGGCCGGCGACCAGCAGAGCGCGTTGTTCGGCCAGGCGTGCTTTCGCGCCGGCCTCGCGAAGAACACCTACGGCACCGGTTGCTTCATGCTGACGCACACCGGCGCGCAGTTCCAGACCTCGACCAACGGGCTGATCACAACCAGCGCGGCGCAGCCGACGGCGCAGACCGAATTCGCGCTCGAGGRCAGCGTCTTCATCGGCGGCGCGGTGGTGCAGTGGCTGCGCGACGGGCTGAACGCGATCAAGGCGAGCAGCGAGGTGCAGTCGCTGGCCGAGAGCGTGCCCGATGCCGGCGGCGTGATGTTCGTGCCGGCCTTCACCGGCCTCGGCGCGCCGTACTGGAAGGCCGATGCGCGCGGTGCGATCGTCGGGCTGACGCGCGGCACCACGGTGGCGCACATCGCGCGCGCGGCGCTGGAGAGCATCGCGTTCCAGAGCGCGGCGCTGCTGCAGGCGATGGGTCGCGATGCGGTGGCGGCGGGCGGCGCGCCGGTCAGCGAGCTGCGCGTGGATGGCGGCGCCTGCGTCAACAACCTGCTGATGCAGTTCCAAGCCGACCTGCTGGGCATCCCGGTGGTGCGGCCGAAGGTGATCGAGACGACCGCGCTCGGCGCAGCCTCGCTGGCCGGGCTGTCGTGCGGCGTCTACAGCGGGCTCGACGAACTGGCACGGCAGTGGCAGGTCGAACGCACCTTCCACCCGACGATGTCGCGCGAGCGCGCGCAGGCCTTGATGGCGGAGTGGGAGCGCGCGGTGCGGCAGACCGTAGCGAGCTGAGCTAGCAGCAGATTGTGGAGATTGAATGCAGCGATCGCTGGTATCGCGAATTCGCCACACCCCCAACGGAGTGCCTTGACGGTCATCCAGACCCTCCCTAACGTGCCTCCCCACTGCTGACGCACCGACGGTTGCGCGGCACAGCCGAAGTCGCACGATCGATGCGCATGGCGTGATGCTCGAAGCTCATTGGGGGAAATCCTTGAATCATTCACGTCATGGGGCCGTGGCACGGCCGCGCATGGCTGTTGCGGCGCTTGCCGCGACGGCCGTTCTTTTCGGCGTTCCGATGGCGGCACTCGCGCAGACGGCCGTCACCGTTCAACCGCCGAACCTGTCGGGGCCGGTGGCGGGCAGCCTGGCCGGGCGTGCGTCGGTGGGCGCGGGTGCGGCGACGTACTCGGTGTCGATCGCGGTGCCGCCGGGCACGGCGGGTGTGGCACCTGGCGTGTCGTTGAACTACTCGAGTCAGTCCGGCACGGGCACGCTCGGGCGCGGTTGGGCGCTGGGTGGTCAATCGAGCATCGCGCGCTGCGGCAAGACGTTGGCGATCGATGGCGTGCGCACCGCGGTGTCGGTGAGCACGGCCGACGTGTTCTGCCTCGATGGCCAGCGGCTGCTGCCGGTGACCGRCTCGAACGGYAGCGAGTACCGCACGCGCATCGACGGCTTCAGCAAGATCGTTCCCGTCGTCACCGATGCCGCSAAGGGSCCKGACKCMTGGACGGTCTAYCTCAAGTCGGGCCAGGTGMTGACKTACGGCGGCACCGCYGACGCCACSCTCGACGTGCAAGGCGGCACGCGSAACCTGCGCTGGGCGCTGTCGCGYTCGCARGACCGGCGCGGCAGCTACTACAGCATCGGCTACGCCAAGRACAGCGCGCTCGGCGAGATGGTGCCGACGCGCATCCGCTACACCGGCAACGACAGCACCGGGCTGGTGCCGTAYAACGCGGTGAACTTCMTCTACGAGACCCGGCCCGACCCGTGGCAGGGCTATGTGGCCGGCAGCCTGCTGAGCCGCACGCAGCGGCTCACGGCGATCCAGACGCGCATCGACACCGCGGCCGACGGCAGAGGCGGCACCCTGGTGCGCGACTACCGCGTGGCTTACAGGACCAACCCGATCAACGGTCGCAGCTTGGTCGACGCGATCAGCGATTGCGATGGCGCGGGCAACTGCCTGCCGGCCACGCGCTTCGCGTGGTCGGTGCGTGACAGCGCGGCAGAGACCTTCGCGGCGGCCGGCAGCGGCAATTGGGGCGGCCCGGTGCCACAACTGCAGGAGCTGATCCCGACGAACCTGCAACTCGGCAACAAGACGCAGCAGGTGCAGACGCAGGTGCTGATGGGCGACTTCGATGGCGACGGCGCGGCCGACCTGGCCCGCTCGGACGGTGCCGGCAATTGGCAGGTGTGCCTGTCGCGGCGCACGTCGTTCTCGTGCCAGACCTGGGCCGGACCAGCCAACGGCACGCGGAGCGTCACGCAGGGCGATTTCAACGGCGATGGCCGCATGGACGTCGCGTGGGTTCCCGTCGTGGGGTCGTCCGCCTGGAGCGTGTGTCTGTCGACCGGCAGCGCCTTCTCGTGCAGCAACTGGGCCGGCCCGCTCGTGGGCGGCCCGGTGGGCGATTTCAACGGCGACGGGCGGGATGACATCCTCTCCGTCGACAAGAACGGCAGCAAGGGCGGCTCCAAGCTGTGCACCGGCGTCGCCACGGGCGGCGCCTGCACCGCCTACGACACCGCCGATTTCGTGCTGGCCACGCTGACCGATTGGGAGAGCGGGCCGAACATCAAGAAGGTGACTGGTGATTTCAACGGCGACGGTCGCGCGGACTTCATCATCACCGAGAAGTCCGGGGCATGGAGCGACGCGAGCGTGTTCCTGTCGACCGACCAAGGGCTGGTGAGGTCCACGGCGATGGGGCAGACCGATTTCTTCCTGCCGGTGATTCCCGATCCGGGCACGACGGTTCTGTCGGACCAGAACGGCGATCCGTACGACAGCTACAGCGACGTGATCGAATCCCACGTTCTCAATGGCGTGACCTCCGCCAAGGTTTGCCGCTCGACCGGCGTATCGCTGGCTTGCTCGCCCATCCTGGGGATGACCAGCGGTAGCCCGTTCTCGAACGTCGGTGACTTCGATGCGGACGGCCGCGCCGACGCGTATCGCAGTGCGGCGGTCTGCCAGGTCGGCGACAACGCGCCGTATCAACTCGGCGACACCTACGGTGGCAGTGTCAACATCGCCTGCCGCCCGTGGACACCGGCCAGCCCAGGGACTGCGACGGCCACATATGTCGGCGACTTCAACGGCGATGGCATCCCGGATCGCGCCTACTACATCGCCGCGAGCAACTCGGCGGGCAGCTGGTATGTGGCGCTGACAGGCAACGGCGGCAGCAGCGACCTGCTCGAGTCGGTGACCGACGGCGAAGGCCAGCAGACGCAGTTCAGCTACAAGCGCATGGACGACACGAGCGTCTACACGCGCGGTGCCGACGTGGCTTGGCCGCTGCGCAACGTCGCGAGCGGCCCACCGCTGGTGGCGCAGCGCCGCGTGGCCAACGGCCAGGGCGGCTGGCTCACCACCGACTACCGCTACCGGGGCCTGCGCAGCAACCTGCAGGGGCTGGGCTCGGCCGGCTTCGAGACGATCGAATCGACCGACGCGTCCACCGGCGTGACCACGCTGAGCCGCTTCCGCCAGGACGATCCGTTCATCGGCATGCCGGTGCAGGTCAAGGCGACGCAGGCCAACGGCGTCGTGCTGAGCCAGAGCGACACCACGCCCGCGTCGTTCGCGACCACCGGCGGCGCGTTGTTCGCCTATGCGAGCGGCAGCACCAGCGCCACGCGCGACCTGGACAACTCGCCGATGGTGACCCGCACGACGCAGGTCAACCCGAACGGCATCGACATCTTCGGCAACATCACGTCGAGCAGCGAGACGGTGAGCGGCGGCGGCGACAGCTTCACGACCACGACGATCAACACCTACGACAACCTCAGCGGCCCGTGGCTGATCGGCCTGCTGCGCAAGACGGTGGTGACCAAGGCGGCGCAGCAGGCGGGCGACGTGGCGGCCACCCCGTCCGCACTGACGCTCACGGCTTGCAACACGTCGAGCCCCGCGGCGGTACCCGCACTGGCGTGGATCAGCTGCACGCTCGGCAACACCGGCCAGACGGTGGCCTCATCAATCGCATACGCAGCTCCAGCCGGCACCACGGTGACCGGGCCGGCGACCTGCTCGGCCAACACCGCCGATTGCGGCGCGGTGGTGCTGAACTCCGGCGCGGCCGTCGGCACCTACAGCGGCACGCTGAGCGCGACACCGTCGCCGGCGGGCAGTGCGGCTTCGAAGGCGGTGTCGTTGACGGTGGCCCCGCCGCCGCTGGTCTTCGTGCCGGTGTCGACGCAGTGGGGCGCCATCGGCGCGGCATCCGACTCAGGCGACTGGCCGACGATCAAGAACAACGGCACGGTATCGCTGCTGATCACCGCGCACACGACGGCCGCCGGGCCGGCGGGCATGTGGTCGTGGCAGGGCCAGCCGGGCAACGTGACGTACTGCCAGCCGGGCACCACCGTGCTGGCGCCCGGTGCGTCGTGCCAGAC